>WQVB01000018.1 GCA_009781815.1 Defluviitaleaceae bacterium | reverse complement strand
TTTAAAATATCTATGCCTATAAGAAGAAGAGATATGATTTTTGCATCCTACTTTAATATATTTTTTGCATCCCTCATGGGCTTGCCCATTGTGGCTGTTGTTTGGGCTATAGGCATTGTAGATGTAAACGTTTTGCTTCTTGGCTTTTCGTATGGCGTTGTGTTTGTTGTGCCTGCCTTGGCATATGTTCTATCTTGCACAAAGCTAAACAAAATAGGAGACACAGGCCTGCTTTTGACATGTATGCTTGCTGGCACCGCAATTGTTGCCGCCATGAGTGTTGCAGGTAATGCCTTAGAGGTTTCGGCTGGCGTTGTGGCGTTGTCCATCGTAGCCATAACCCTTGCTATGTTTGTAATATCTATGTTTATAACAGCAAAGTTGTATGAGAAAATTGATTTTTAAAGGAGAGAGAATGATGAAAAAAACATTCAAAAGAATGGTGGCTGGCGTTTTAGCGGCAACCATGATGATTATGCCTATAAACATAATGGCGGATGAAACAAGCGGAATGTTTGAAACAACAAAACAAGTGGCTTTAGAGCAAACGGCTGCCCTGATGGAGATGTTTGGTGTGCCTGGGGTTACAATGGCTTTGGTGGATGTAGACAGCGGCTTCACGTGGACGCAAGGCCTAGGTTATGCCTATGCGGCAGGGGGCGTGGCTGTAACGGAGCACACCCTCTTCCCTATAGCATCGTCTGCCAAGGTGTTTACGGCGGTTGCTGTTATGCAGCTGGTGGAGGCAGGTTTATTAGACCTTGACGAGCCTATTATAACCTATCTGCCTGAATTTAGCGTTCTACCAAACCCTCTTTATGGAGGGGATTATAGAAACATAACCACAAGGATGCTCTTGACCCACACATCAGGCTTGCATGAGGCTCTTGGGGACTATTTTGTTAACATATATGGCGGGCCAAATAGATATATAATGAACAGCATGCTGCCTTTTCTTGCAAGCCAGCATATGCAAAATGAAGAAATTAACCGTATAACATACAATAACACGGGGTATATCTTGCTTGGTATATTGGTGGCTAGGCTCTCTGGTGCTGAAAACTACTTTGACGGTTTTGTAAACTTTGCTCAAGAGAATATTTTTAACCCAGCGGGCATGTCTTCAAGTAGCTTTGATATAACCCCTTACAACAGGCCATATATAGCCCTGCCCCATTATGACGCAGAGACGGCCAGCGAGTTTTTCTTATACATTGGCGGCACACCTGCTGGGGGCATGGTTTCAAATGCGGTGGATATGGCACGTTTTATGCACATAATGCTAAATGGCGGAATTTATGGTAACGACGAAAGCACCCGCATTTTGCAGCCATCAACTATAGAGGCAATGCTCCCAGTTGAGAATTTTGGCATTAACTTTCCAACATCTGCACCAACGGGGATGGAGATGGGCCTTGGCTTTATGCATCTATCACGCTCAAATGGTGCAATCTCCACTGGCCACGGCGGCAACTTGCTACACCACACCGAAATGATTATAGACTTTGAAAACGGCATTGGTGTTTTTGTATCCGTAAACGCTATTGCTGGAGGGGCTGTGCCAGGGCTGATAGGTGAGGCTATATGGAAGGCGGCTGTGTATGAGAAAACTGGTGTAGAGGTGCCTTTAAATGCCTATTTTGGCACGCCTTTTGTAGCTGAAAATTTAGAAGAGCTGGTAGGCTGGTATGCAACGGCTGGCGAGCTTAGGTTAAACCAAGATGGTGTTTTGTACTTTCCTTCTCCACTTGGCTTGCCCATAGCTGTAGCTTACGCCTGTTGGTGATGGGCTTTTTGAATCCCTTATAGGCAACCTTTGGTTTACAAAGATAGAAGATATCATGTTTGTTTTTGCAGGCACAAACATGATAGGGGAAAGAATAGAGCCAACACCACCGCCAGCACATTTTGAAATATGGATTGGCCAATATGGCGTGGTTTTTGATGGAGAAGCTATACCAGCGTTAACTGTAGGCATAAACGAAGCTGGCTTTGCCTATGCGGATTTTATGGGTAGCACATTTTTAATGGAAATAGTGGATGAGTATAATGGTGTATTTTTAGGTAGGAGCAGGTCTCTTGGCAGCGTTGCACAATTTGGCGTAGATGAGGGCGGTACCCCATTTTTTAGATATAGCGGTGATGTTTTGTTTATGCTGCCTGATGCAGCCCCGATGGAGCTACGCTTTGCAATTGGAGAGAGTTTATTTAGCTTCAATGGTGCAAGCCATCAAATAACACATGCACCTTTTATTGACGTAGAGCATGAGAGGACTATGGTAGCTCTTGTTGACGTAATCGCAATTTTTGGTGAGGTTGATTTAACGCTTTATCCAAATCAGCCCTTGCCAAATGGGCTTGGGGCGGTGCGTCATATTGATGGCCAGCTATTTGTACCTTTGGCTTATGTGGCTAAAACATTAGATTTACAAATAAGTTGGGATGAGGCAAACCAAGCGGTATATGTAAAGTAGTTAAAATAAAACTGGCTAGGGCAAAATCAACTTCGCTCTAGCCAGTTTTTTGTGCTGCAATTACAATTACACACCGCCATCCTGCACTCACATCATTCTAATTTGACCAATTACTCAAGCCCGTCATTAAGCCTGTAGCGAAACGCCCCTCACTACCCTAAGTCGTCATCCTGAGCTTGACTCAGGATCTATGTATGATAGTGCATACCCAATTAAGACTGCCCTTCTCCAATTAGATCCCGTGTCAAGCACGGGATGACGGCATTGAGCTGGTTTCCCCACAAGCCTAATAACAATTAAACTCTAGCCAGTTTTGTTTTTTTGTGATATAATCCCAATATGAAAAAGATATTTGGGTCAATACAATACAATGCCCCTGTGGTGTTAACATTTAGCGTTATATCTCTTGTGGTGCTGATTGTAGGCATGATAACAAGCCATAGCTCTACTTGGCTTTTGTTTAGCGTCTACCGCAGCAGCTTTGCCGACCCTTTGGCATATTTGCGTATTTTTACCCATGTTCTAGGCCATGTTAGCTTTGAGCATTTTTTTAGTAACTTTTTGATGTTGCTGATGCTAGGGCCTATTTTGGAAGAGCGATATGGCGGCAGGCAAATGATATATTTGATAGTGTTTACCGCTTTTATAACGGGGCTATTTCAGATTATATTTTTTAGCACGGCTTTAACGGGTGCTAGTGGCATTGTTTTTATGTTTATGATGCTTTCGGGCTTTACAAGCTTAAAGCGAGGCAAAATACCCCTAACCCTTATACTGCTTGTGTTTATTTTTATCGGCAGGGAGGTTTTTTATGGCATAACTCTGGATGACAATATATCGAGAACAACCCATATTATAGGGGGCATATGCGGGGCTATTTTTGGCTTTTTAATCAACAAAAGGAGCATTTTAAATGGATAAAAACTTTAATAGAATTTTTTATATAGGCATTTTGGTCTTCTCTGCGGTTTTTTTGTTTTTTGGCAATAGAATAGCCAGCAGGGGGTGGGATGGGGCTGCAACCACCTATGGTGTTGTACATTCTGCCACGGTTTATGAGGTTTTAGATATAGACCGCCACAGCCACTATATTGGCGGTGGGTTTTATTTAGAAAACACCTTTATCACCTTTTATGCGGACATAGATAGAGATTTAAGGGTAGAGGCAACCCAAGGCATATCTAATATTGCTCAAGTACACCAAAGGGAGGTTGCGGCTGGCGACAGGGTGCTTTTGCAATATAACCCTTTTTTGGATACATATGATTTTATGGATTTTGTGCGAATACACTATATGGCTATTTTGCTAGCTATATTTTTTATAGCTATGGTTGTTTTTGCCCGCAAAAAAGGGGCAAACGCCCTTATAGCTCTTCTTATTACCTGCGGTGCCATATTTTTGGTTTTTATCCCCTCTATCTTGTCTGGACACAATATATATATGATGACTATGATAGTGGCTGCTTTTAGCATTGTTACAACCCTATTTTTGGTGATAGGTCCAAATGGCAAGGCTGTATCTGCCATGCTGGGCTGCGTGGGCGGGCTTGTTTTAGCGGGCATTTTGATGGTTGTGATGGACGCTATCTTAGGCATAACGGGCCTAGTAGACCACGAAGCCGCTATGCTTTTAAGGTTGCCTCTAGCTACCCCTATAGACCTGCGGGGCATTGTTTTTGCAGGGGTTATTATCGGCTCTACGGGGGCTATAATGGACGTTGCCATGTCTATTTCATCATCCCTTTGGGAGTTGGGTGGAGATAAGAAGGATTTTAAAGCCTTGTTTGCAGGCGGGCTTGAAATAGGCAAAGATATTTTAGGAACAATGCTTAACACCTTGATTTTAGCTTATATAGGCAGCTCATTATCCCTTATTTTGTTGTTGACGGCGGGGGCAACGTCTATGTTGGAGCTTTTTAACACCGAGATGATAATTGTGGAGTTTTTGAGAGCCCTTGTAGGTAGCTTTGGAATGTTGCTGGCTGTGCCTATCACGGCGACCATATGTGCTATGAAGATGAAGGGGAAGATAAGCAATGAATAGAGACTTTAGCAAAACAATAGTCATAACAGGCAACGGAAAAGGAAAGACCACCTCTGCTCTAGGCTTGTGTGTAGAGGCATCTAAAGCTGGCCTTAAGGTATATTTTGGGCAGTTTATGAAAGGTGAAGAATATAGCGAGATAAAGGCCTTGCGGCAGCTTTCTGGCGTGTCTGTAGACCAATATGGCGGTGCAATGGCTTTGGGGCGAGAGATAAACGACCAAGACCGTGCCGTTGCTAAAAAGGGAATAGAGAGAGCCAAAGTTGCCCTAGAATCAGGGCTTTTTGGCCTTGTTGTTGTAGATGAAATAAATGTAGCTGCTTTTTTGGAGTTTCTAGACATTCAAGAAGTGTTAGATTTAATGGATGCAAAGCCGATTAAAACGGGCCTTGTGCTTACGGGTAGGTATGCCAATGATGATGTGATAGCCAAGGCGGATGAAGCCTATGAGATAGGGGAGATAAAGCACTATTTTGCTAAGGGTGTGGAGGCTAGAGAGGGTATTGAGATGTAGCTGACGCCCCTCATGGTCATCCCGTGCTTGACACCCCGTATCAAGTACGGGGCAGGCTCCGATCTATGTATGATAGTGCATATTTAATTAGGACTGCCCTTCTCCGATTAGATCCCGTGTCAAGCACGGGATGACGACTTAGGAGAGATGAGAGGTATTTCGCTACAAGTTTAGCACCTGATATCTTTAGGTGTTTTTTTGATACAAAAATATCTTAGTAGCATGTTGTATTGTTTGGAATATACTATTAATACAAACCTTTATAGCTGTTTAACTCAAAAACAACCACGCACGAAGCCTGCCCCGTGCTTGACACGGGGGTCTTTTTGTCGCAATTCTTCGCCGAAAAAATCTTATTTGCCTTTAGGCAAACTGCGATTTTCTCGACTTTGCCTTGCAACAAAAATCCTCTCAAGTGTGTGCTCATTTTCAAGCTAAGCAGCTATAACAATGGTTTAAAGTTAAAAAGGGAGGTGAAACGAAATGATACATGGATATGGAAATAGACATGGACATGGGCATGGAAACAGACATGAAAATAGGCATGACCATGAAGATAGAAATGACTATGAAAATGACCACGAGAATGAAAACGATAATGAAAATGAAGATAGACATGGGCATGGACACGGGCATGACCGTGATAGATTTAAGAAGTTTAAAGAAACTTGCCATGTAAGTATTAATGAAGAAATAGAGATAACTACGCCAGTTATAATTCACGCTCATGTTAACACCCATGATGTAGACCTTGAATGTGGCGGTCATGAGATTATAAGAGAACACTCTTGCAGACGTCGCTCAAAAAGATTTAAAGTACGCCAGAAGATTTATGCTTGTATCCCTCTTGAGTTTGTAGCGGAAGTGGATATAGGAGAAGGTCATGTAGATTTCGATCCAAACTTGCTGTAGAGGCAACTTTGTGTTATAATTTAATTATTAAGTAACTTATCTTGAAACAGCCTCAAACCATGCTGATAGGTTTGGGGCGATTTCAAGTTGAATAATGAGGACAAGCTTAAGAAAAGGGGCTGAGGGAGATGTTTGAAGGGTTTAGCAAGCAAACTATAGATTTTATGTGGGGTTTACGCCTCAACAACAATAAAGCGTGGTTTGAAGAGAATAAAAATAGATTTGTAGAAGATTTTCAAAAGCCAATGAAAGCCTTAGGGGCAGAGGTGTTTGAAAAAATACAGGCAGAGCATGCCGACAAGGGCTTTATCCATAAAGTGTCGAGAATATACAAAGATGCACGCCGTGTGCGTGATGGAGAGCCCTATAGGTGCAACCTTTGGTTTTCTATCGAAAAGCCAATGGGTGATGAATGGACATCAACCCCCGTGTTTTGGTTTAGCCTCTCCCCCGAAAGCTGGAGTTATGGCTTGGGGTATTATAGTGCAAAAGCGGCAACAATGGCAAAGCTTAGAGCTAGAATAGACAAAGACCCAAAGGCTTTTGAAAAGCTGATAGCCCCGCTGGACAAGCAGGGGGAGTTTGCCCTTGATGGTGATGAGTATAAGCGTAAAAAGGAGGCTCCAACCCTTAAAACCGCCCCTTGGTATAACAAAAAGTCTCTATCCCTCATGTGTAGTCAAGAAAATGGGAAAGAGTTGTTTTCTAGGGAGCTTGCAGACCGTATAGTTGAGGGTTATAAATTCCTCATGCCTTTTTATGAGTATTTTATCACCCTAGATAATGACCCTGACCCTAAGAAGGTGTGAGGATTCGTCCTACCGTCATCCCGTGCTTGACACGGGATCTCTCTATACTGATTGCTTGCTAGGTTGTGCGTTATGTTAGCGAGATCCCGCATCAAGTGCGGGATGACGATAGGGATAATACGGGATAACCCCGTATCGGAGTACGGGGCAGGCTGGGTGCGGGTTAGGCTCACAATAAATCTGTAGCGAAACCAAAAAGTATTAACTCTCCTAAGTCGTCATCCCGTGCTTGACACGGGATCTATGTATGATAGAACACAACCCCAACTAAGCCTGCCCTTCTCCAATTAGATCCCGTGTCAAGCACGGGATGACGACTGGGAGTGGTTCGGGATGACGGTAGGGATGATACGGGGTGATGAGAGGGGTGCGGGTTAAGCCCGCAATGGACTTGTAGCGAAACCGTCCCCAGCCTGCCTCGTACTCCGATACGGGGTCATCCTGAGCTTGACTCAGGATCTAATTGGAGAAGGATACAGCCCTAAATTAAGGTATGCACTATCCCGCATAGATCCTGAGTCAAGCTCAGGATGACGACTTAGGGGGGTTGAGAGGTGCCTGTTGTAGGTTCAATGACGATTTAGGAGGGTGATCGACCCTATTGTCTGCCACCTCTTTCAAAAAGTTATTGACATATTGCCCTATAATGTGATATAATTTGCGTAAATTAAATATCTTCTCCGACCCGAAATGCCTAAGGCTTAAAGCTATGGCGTCAGGGCGTTGGGTTTTTACCTGCTAGGGTGCGTTTGGAAACGAGCACGCCTTCCGCTTTTTGAAAAGGAGAAAGGCATCTTTTGCTTATTTTTTGTCCTTTTCAATTTCTTGAAAGGGGCATTTTTTGTGCGAAAAAACTTATTAGGTAATTTTAGTAGCTTTGATTTAATGGCCATAGCCCTTTTGGCTGCCGTTGGCGTTGCTGTTTCTGGCGTTGTTGGCTGGTTTGTGCGTTTGTTTACGTCGGCTTTGTTTATACCTGGCGGGGCGGTTGCTGGGGGCATCTATATGATGTTTTTGGTGCTGGCGGTGGCTGTAACCAATAAAAAAACTGCAGCGTTGCTTGTGGGGCTGGTGCAAGCCATTATGGTTATGGTAACTGGCCTTGGCAGCCACGGCTTTATGACCATTGTAACATACAGTATGCCAGGTGTTGCCGTTTTGGCATTGTTGCTTATAATGCGTAAACATATGGGCTGCTGTAAAATGTGTTGTTTTTTTGCCTGCATGGTGGCAAATATGACGGGTACGTATCTAGTGTCCGTCTATGTTATGACTTTGCCTCTTGTGCCGACTCTTTTGTCCATCGCTTTGGCGGCCATATCTGGGGGGCTTGGCGGCCTTTTGACCCACAGCCTTGGAAAGCAAATCAAAAAATTGGGAGTGATTTAATTGAATATATTCGCTTCATCCTTCAGGAAACCTTACCTTGCCTGCGTTGCTGCACTTTCTCTCTTCCTTTTGGCAGCTTGCGGGCAAGGTGAGGATAATCCGCCCTATAGGGCATTTGACCCACCTGCCAAGGTAGGCTTGGTGGATGCAAACGGCACAATTTTTGTGGAGGAACACCACCTTGGCGTGCCTTTGGGCGATTTAATCCATATACATAATGAAATCGCTATTTTTCTAGCAAATGGTGGAGTTTATCGTCTAGATAGCTTTGATGGCAAATACTTATCCACAGGCGATGCAGGCATAAACTTTGGTAGTTTTGAAAACATAGCAGGGGTGGTTGCAGACCCTACCTTCGACATAACCCAAGCTCATGATGATGCTTTGCAGCTTTTATCAGAAGGTGAAAGGGTAATGCTGGTTGTGGTTGATGGCTGGGGGTGGCATATGCACCAATATTTTGCAGATGTACAACCCTTCTTAGCGGCTCAAAACCTGCTAAAAGCTTACACCGTCTTCCCTCCATACACGCCTGTTGCTATGTCTAGCATCTTCACGGGGGAGCTGCCAAATGTGCATGGCGTGCATGATAGGGCTACAAGGGTTATGAACGGGCAAGATATTTTTGATAAAGCGAGGGAGCTAGGCAAATCATCCATAAGGGTGCAGGGTGGCGTAGGCATAGTGCAAACCAGCACCACGCCTATCCTCATCCCCAATAGAGACAACCCCTTTGACACAGACCAAGCCGTGCTGGATGCCACTTTAAGCCGTGTTGATGGTGCAGATTTTATGTTTGTGCATTTTAACGTGATAGACGCCACAGCCCACACATATGGCCCATATAGCCCACAAAATAGAGAGGCCATGGCCTTTGTAGATGATGCGTTAAGCCAGCTGGCGGAGGCGTGGGGCGGGGTGATGATTATAACCGCAGACCACGGCCAACACCACCTAGGGCAAGATGGCAGAATGGGCGACCATTTGTGGATTAGCCATGAGGATATCTTCGTACCGTACATAATTATAAGATAAGGAGGTAATTATGAGTAAAATTAGCAAAAATACAAAAATTATTATAGCTGCTATTGCGGTGTTGTTGCCTGTTGTTGCAGTCCTCGCTATTTTGCATTTTCGCAATATGCAAGAAAGGTTAGAGTATCACGAAGATGGCAGCTTTATGGTTATTTTGGGTGATGAAAGGGTGCATGTTTCTATGGAAGATTTAATGACCTTAAACCCCCAAGAGCTATCTGCCAGCCCAAGGGGCAGCACCCGTAACTTTACAGGCGTGCCTATTGTGGATGTTTTAGGGCACTCTGGCCTTGACTATACCCAAGGGGCTAGCCTTACATTCTCGTCGATTGATGGCTTTATGTCAGGCATTTCTATGGATGAGGCATTAAACCCCGACCATGCCTTTATTGTGTTCTTGGAGGATGGGGAGCCTTTATATAGTGAAGGTGGCTCTTTTGTGCGTGCCCCGTTTATGGTGGTGCTGGTGGACGACCCCTTCCCTAATCGTTGGGCGAGATATCTTTTTGAGGTGGTGATACAACCATGATAAACAAAAGGTTTTTAGGTGTTTTGATTTCTATTTTGGCTTTATTTTTAGTGGCCTGTGGGGGAGGCACGCCTGACCCAGAGCCACCTTTAGAGCCTGGGTATGAATATGATTATGATTACGATTATGCCTGTGAGTATTATGATTATGTAGATGATGAAGACTATGCTGATGAGCCTTATGTAGGGGAAGAACTTGTAGAGGATGTAGCCTGCGAAGAAGAGGCAATAGCAGGCGAAACAGTATTAGACGAACCCCTTGTGGCTGAAGACCCTGCGGAGGAGCAGCCTGTAGATAGCTTTAGCCCGCCAGCACCAAGCCCTTCTTTTGTCATCACTACAGGTGGTCAGCTTACAAGCATATTGGGCATGGATGCCCTTGAAAGTATTGGTTTTGTCGACTTTTCTGCCTACCCACGTGGGGTGCAGCGCAACTTTAGAGGGGTTGCTGTGGCTGATATTTTAGCCTTTTTAGGCATAGACCCATCAGCTGGCATGGTTGTTTTTGAATCTATAGATGGCTTTGGAACGGGCATTATGGTTGCGGAAGCTTTAGACAGCACCCAAGCCTTTATAGCCGTGGCAGAAGACGGGCAACCCTTTGTAGATAGGGGCGAGTTTTGGGCAGATGCACCCTTTATGCTGGTGATGGCACAAGATGCCTTCCCTAATCGCTTTGCTAGGTATATTGTGGAGATTGCATTGCCATGATAACCCCTATCAAAGTTAGCAATTTATCTATAAGCTATGGCAGCCGCCCAATCATCCAAAGCTTTGCCCTAGAGGTTCAAGAGGGGGAGGCGGTGCTTATAAAAGGGCTTTCAGGCTGTGGCAAATCTACTCTACTGCATGCTATTTGCGGCATATTAAATGCAAACATTAGTGGAGATATAGAGCTTTATGGTAAATCCATAGGCGATATAGACACTATAACACGTGCAGGCAAAATAGGCATTGTATTCCAAAACCCTGAAACACAGCTGTTTTGCGACACGGTGGAAGATGAAATAGCCTTTGGGCTTGAAAATTTATGTTTTTGTGCGGAGGAGATGGACAAGCGTATAGCAGAAGTGCTTGAGCTTGTGGATATGGCTGCTTTTCGCCATCATTCTCCAAAGGAGCTATCAGGGGGGCAAAAGCAAAGGGTGGTGCTTGCAGCGGTGCTTGCTATGCAGCCCAAAATCCTCCTGCTGGATGAGGCTTTGTCTCAAATGGATAAAGCTAGTAGAAAAGTGATGATGGCCCACCTAGGCAAGCTGCGGCAGATGGGGCACACAATGTTAATGGTAGATCATGATGAGGATTTGGCGGAGATAGCCAGCCGCATCATTGAAATATAAATGAAATATAAAGGACACATGCTATACCAAAAGGTAATGATTTATGCTAGAGAGATCCCGCATCAAATGCGGGACACGTCATTCTAATTTGCTATTACAAGACACTCTCGCCTATCGTCATTAGGTTTGTAGCAAAACTCTCCCCTTCATGTCATCCTGAGCTTGACTCAGGATCTAATTAGAGAAGGGCAGTCCTAATTGAGGCATACACTATAATGCATAGATCCTGAGTCAAGCTCAGGATGACGACTTAGGAGGGGTTGGAGGCGTTTCGCTACAGATTTAATGACATGCTTAAGTAATCGGCAAATTAGAATGACGTTAGTGCATGATGACGGTGGGATAAAATTAAAAACGGAGGAATAATCATGAAAAACATTAAGTTCAAGAGGATGATGGCATTTGTTTTAGTTGTCATCATGAGTATGAGCACCATGGCAGTTTTTGCAAGCCAAAGCGACCTTACCCAAAGCACTAGTC
>WQVB01000017.1 GCA_009781815.1 Defluviitaleaceae bacterium | reverse complement strand
TTATCCATTCCGTTATTGGGTTTGCACCTCTCTATCCTTCAGCAAGGCAAGGCGGAACGCATAAATGCGCTCCCTACAATGGTAATGACAGCGTGAGGGGCTAACTACTCCCAAGTCTATTGCGGGATTAATCCCAGCCCGCCCCGTACTACCCTAGTCGTCATCCCGTGTTTGACACGGGATCTATGTATGATAGCGTACACCCAACTAAGCCTGCCCTTCTCCAATTAGATCGGAGCCTGCCCTCAGCTTGACTGGGGGTGTCAAGCACGGGATGACGGGAAGGGGTGCGGGATGGCGACATAGCGTGGCGGGATGACGACTTAGGGGAGTGCAATATGATGGCAGATAGAAAGGGCAAATTTAGATTAGGAATAACCACAAGTTTAAAAATAGAAAATTATGGAGATAATCATATATGAACAGAGGCCTTAGGGGTAGCACCTTTGAAGAAATCATCAACATGACCAACGAAAAATACAAAAGCAAAGGCCTTGCGGTGGTGGAGAAAATACCCACGCCTATCACCCCCGTTGCCATTAACAAAGAAACACGCCATATAACCTTGGCATATTTTGAAAAGAAAAGTAGCGTAGATTATATAGGGGCTGTACAAGGCATCCCCATCTGCTTTGACGCTAAAGAAACCCGCCAAAAATCCTTCCCTATTAACAACATACATCTACACCAAATAGACTTTATGGAGGCCTTTGTAACCCAAGGGGGCATAGCCTTTATGCTTGTTAACTTTGACGCTTTGAAGGAGTGCTTTTTTTTACCCTTTGGGGATTTAAAATCTTTTTGGGAAAAGGCTCAAAAAGGCGGTCGCAAGTCTATCCCTTATGATTATTTTAAAAAAGAATATCTTATAGAGCAAAAAGGAGGTTTATTAAAATATTTAGACGCTATAAACACCTATATAGAGGCGGAGGGCTTTTAGTAGCTCTTTTTCTCATCCTCCTTTCTCTTGCGGCTTGTGCTGGCAGGGGTGCTATAGAGCCTATGCCGAGAGAAGCAATGGCAGAAACACCCCAAAGCCCAATCACCCTTTTAGACTTAAAGATTGAAGATATGGTGTATCTATCACCCTTTGAGCCTGCGTCAGGGGTCGTTTTAGGTGCTTATATCAAATCTGACCCTCTTATGCCTAGCATTAACGCTTTTAGAGAATATATAGGGGTTAGCCACGGCATTTTTGCCCACACCATCACCTTAGGTGATGCCTACCCCCTAGGGTGGGTTTTAGAAAATATAGCAGCAGGCACCACACCTCACCTTACCATCCTACCGCCCAATCAGTCTAACATTTATGATATTGACCTTATCCGCTCTCTTGCAAAAGATGCTGCCCTTTTCAACGTTGCCACCTTCATAAATCTTTTTCCTCTCCAATCAAATTCAAACTTTACCCCTTCGCAATATATCGCCTTTTTTCAGCAAGCTTATGATGTTTTTGCCACATATGCCCCTAATGTTGTTATGGTGTGGGGGGTAGATATATCGAATATCCACATGGCTCGCCACTTCTTTCCTGGTGGGGGTTATGTAGGTTGGATAAACCTTATAGCCTACAAGCAAATAAGTCGAGATGGTCTTTTTGAAGACTTTTTTGACCTGCTAGATGCATTTTATCTCGATTTTCAAGAAGAAGCCCCCATCATCCTAAGCCTTGCCGTCTCTCACTATTCTCAAGCAAGCAACCGCCATTTTATAGCAGAGGCCAGCGAAAAAATAGCCCATATATATAGCCGCATCCACCTCTACCCCCGCATACGCTCGGTTATCTACCTTAACTATAGCCAAATGCAGCAAGGCGGTGGCAACTTTACCATAAACAGCAACAACACCCTTAGAGATGCCTATATCAAGGCCACCTCAAACCTAAATATTATCGACAGCCTATCAACCAGCCAGCCCTCTTTGCGGCAAGCCCCTCTTATACTCCACACCCCTCACCAAGCCGCCATGTACGCTTCGTCCTTCTACATCCCCATAGAGGCCATCACCACGCCCCTGCCAAACGCCAACCTGACCATAATAGACAACCTACCCTTCTACCCCCTAGCAGACATAAACAGAGCCACAGGCTGCACCTTTTTCAAAAACGCTCAAGAGAATTTTTTAGTGATACAACCAATACACCCCCATCAACCATAGTGATGGGGGTGTATAGCTGTTTAACTCAAAAACACCCACACCTCCACGGTCTTTTTGCTCTAATGCTTCATGAAAAAAATCTTATGCATTGCATTGCGATTTTCTTCATTTTGCCTTAGAACAAAAATCCTCGTGGATGTGTAGGTATTTTCAAGTTAAACAGTTATATTGGTTTGAAATTACTCTATAATCTGCAACTCTTCTTTTAAAGCTTTTTGCAAAACATAAGAAAAATTAATATTAGCTTTTTCTGCCTCTTCATTTAGCCATGAAGGGATTGTCAAATTCTTACGAACGGCTCGTGTGGCAAGTTTTTTGCGATATGCTTCTATATCTACATCAACTAATGTTATAATCTCATCTTGCTCGCACTCTATGTTTGATATGTCTGAGGGGGCAGGTAGCTCTCGCCCTGCATCCTGCTCCGCTACACACCATATGGCTATCCCATCTCTAGCCATCTCTATAGCATCTGCAATATTATGACCTTGCGTGTCTATATCACAATCAGGCACAGAAGCTAACAAGAATTTTTCGCCTTTTGACAGCACTACGGGGTACACAATTTTCATAAATAATTCTCCTCATCTATTCTATACCATTTCTTTTCAAAATCTTCTTCGCTAACTTTTCATCAATCTCTATATGCCGACCAATAGGCTCATTCCTAAGCCCGTTGGTGTATATGTCATGGTTTGCTCCATGCCTAAGGAGATACCAGCCATTCTTTTCGAGCTTTTTTATTAAATCTCTCCTTTTCATGTGCATCCTCCTTATTATGATATTATTATACACACTTTATGCGTATATGTCAAGGTGATTTTTAGCAAGAAGGTGGATGAATTGCGTCAATATCGTCATCCTGAACTTGACTCAGGATCTATGTAGGCTTGTGCACATCTAATTAGATCCTGAGTCAAGCTTCGCCTAAAAGCGGGCTCAGCCAAAGGCTCAGGATGACGGAAGGGAAGTCAACGCATCTTGTATACTTTCTTTAGCGATACAACCAATACACCCCCATCAACCATAGTGATGGGGGTGTATTGGTTGTAAAGAAGCCGTCAAAAACGATAAAGCCCCTCCAATTGTCATTAGACTTGTAGAGAAACCGCCTCAACCTCGTCATCCCCAACTTGATTGGGGATGACGAGGTTGAGATGGTAACTTAAATGCCTAATCATGAGAATGAGAGAGATTATCGCAACCTATACCAAACTCTTTGTTTTGTTTGCTATTCATCTACATCTACCTTTTATTTAGAATATCATCCGTCTCATCATCGAGCCACCACACCGCCTTAAAATCTTCTGGCAGCCCATAATGCTCCACCATCTCTCTAAACTCTGCGGGGCTTATTTCTATGTTGTTGCTCTCATCTCTATCTCCAAAGTCTCTATCCGTGGTGTTTATGGTATATGTATTCAATATGTGTCCATTTTCACCCATTGTTGATGATGTGGTTAATGTTCTTTCCATCACCAGCTCCCCATCATCAAAAGCAAACAAGGCATACGAAGCAAATAAAGGGAAGGTTCCAATCAAGCTCTCCCTTGCCACCAAACGCCCTTGGTTGGTTACGGTCATAGAGGCACGTTCATGATCTATATACCCTAAAGCACCATTATACACATAAAACACCCTTTGAGTAGTGGCGACTGTACCCCAAAGCCCATCTATCCATTTGGTAGCTATTACACCTATTGTGCCGTTACCATCCACATCAACAAGCACCCCATGGGTGCTGCCCTCAAGCTCAATCCATTCTGGAGGCTGCCTTAAGTTTTCATCGTCAAAAAAGCTAGCTAGTGCCTCTGCCAACAGCTGCATATCGGCTTGGTTGCAGGCTACACCCTCATCCCTTCCGCAGCCCACTAACATCAACATAGCGACTAAAACCATCAAACAAAAAGCAAAAAACCTCTTCATATTTAGTCGGCTAAATGTGCCATAATTTCAGCAGTTACATCTGGCAGCTGTAGACCACCCTCATCGCTTACAATATTGTTTAGCCCATAACGCTCCATCAGCTGGTTAAACTCTTGGTGGGTTATATATTCATCATAGTTCCAATCTCTCTCCCACTGACCATTTGGGTGGTGGTTGATTACATAGGTGGCGTCTCTATCATGGTCTGGGTGGATTCCATAGCCCTCTATACGCAAATATTGGGTTCTACCTATGGTTTTTTCTACCACTATATGACCGCCCTCCATGGTGAATAGGGTGTGGCCTTCAACAGACAGCCCTTGCCCATCTGCCCCCATTCTTGACCCTAAGCGGCCTGTAGAGGTTACATGTACCCAATGATGGTATGTAAACCTCTCGTGATACACCTGCCCATCATACACATAAAACAGCCAACGCACAAGGCCAGGCTGGTCGTTAAGGGTGCCCCAAGGGAAGTAGTAGGTGTTTAAACCATCAACAAACTTAGAGGCAAGCACGCCTTGGGTGCCGTTGCCGTCTATATACACAAAAGCCGTATGGGTCTCGCTGCCTGCCCAGCTTGCGGCAGGGGCAACCGAGTCTGCAAAAAAGCCATCTAGGGCTTGTGCAAGCAGCTGCATATCAGCATCACCAGCGGTGTGTTGAGTGTCGTTTGGCACATAGGGTGCTACAATATTGTTTTCTTGTGGGTCGTTTTGTGGTGTATCTTGAACATCACCATTGCCGCCGCAAGCCGCTAAGGTCAACAACCCCGCCGCTACTAAAATTGCAAAAATCCTCTTTTTCATAATTTCTCTCTCCTTAAAATTTAAAATTGCTTTAAAACTAGACCTGATTATATCAAGCCTACTTACATGACGTTAAAGCTTACTCAAAAGTTCTCTTTCAAGCTCTTGTGGGAGGATAAATATCACACTAATTCGTTACACCACACTCCCCCCGCCGTCATCCCGTGCTTGACACGGGATCTACTTGGAGAAGGGCAGTCCTAGTTGGGTATTCACTATAATACATAGATCCTGAGTCAAGCTCAGGATGACGACAAGGGTTGACACGGTATGACGGTAGGGGCGTGGGATGGCAACCAAGGCGACGAATAGCGTTCGGTCGTCTACTCCCCTCGCTTCTACACATTTATACCATCTATAAACTTTATCTGCAAACGACCCTCTAGCAGCAATTTATGCAACAAATTTTTACCCTTATCTTTATTGTCAAGGGTGTCTCCATAAGCGGTTATAAGCTTATGCACCCTATCTGCCGCCTCTTCCATTGTTTCTATGCCGTTGGTAAAATAAAACTGTAGCGTAACCTGCCCATGCTTATGCTCACCATATAAATTATAGCTATCAAAAATGCTTTGAAAATAAGAATAATCCGCCTCGCCTAAGGAATGACCATAAAACTTTATTTTGTTGACAGTCTCAGGTAAAACTCTAGCGTTGTCTTTCAGAAACATCTTTCTATATGTTTTGTTGAATATGCGTGTGCCACTGTTTCTTGATAGCTCCGCAGTAGCATCTACGCCGAAGATAATGTCTTTATTGATATAAGTGCCGTGAACATTGTGGTAACTACATACAAGTTTTTTTAATCGCTCACGGCGGGAGCTATCTCTTAAGGATAGATGGTTGAAAGGGTTAGTATAGTTAAAATTGATGATCTGAACTGCATCTCTCTCCGCTATCACTCCTAAAAGATCGATGGCGTTGGAAAGGTGGTTTCCATTACCTTCGACTTGTTCTTTTATGTACTCGCAAAAAGAGTTTTCAAAAACCTTTAGCTCATAAAGAAGCCATTTATAGTCAAGATTATTGAGCTTGATCTGAAGGTCAAAAAGATCAATATGACCAGTGCTATTTTTAGTTACTTTGTGTATGTAGCGAGTTTCAGGAATTAAAATTTTATTATACGCTACATCACTTTTCCATTCACTAAATTTGTTATTTATTAAAATTTCTTGTATTTTTGCCTCAATATCAACCCAGCCATCACCTTCAAATGTGCTATGCAAAAAATGAATCTCCCAAAGGTTGTCTTTTCGTTGAGGATATTTAAAGTCTCTAAGCCATGCAAAAAAATCCTTGTAGTGAGACTTTAAGCCCCGCTGCAAGTCAAATCCATTGCCGATGATTAATAATGTTTGGCTTGATGGCATCTTTAGTCCTCCAAAATGCTAATTGTCCTTCAAGTTGACCATTCCACTCCAGCCGTTATTCCAAGACATCCTCTCATCAGCCCCACCACCCTACCGCCATCCCGCCCACCTCCCGTCATCCCGTGCTTGACACGGGATCTATGCATGATAGTACACAACCCCAACTAAGCCTGCCCTACTCCAATTAGATCCCGTGTCAAGCACGGGATGACGGGAGGTGGGCGGGATGACGACTTAAAAGGAGGGATGGGTGATGACTTGGGTGTGGGATGATGAGGGGTCGATGATGCATAACAGTTGGGGCAAGAGTTACGTATAGAGTATGCAGTCAATAAAAGGTTAAGCCCTAAAAAACCTTGCGAATACGCTCCATAGCCTTTTCTACATTTTCACGAGTGTTGAAGGCCGAGAGGCGGAAGAAGCCTTCGCCACAGCTACCAAAGCCAGCCCCTGGCGTGCCTACAATGTTTGCCTCTGCAAGCAGTTTGTCAAAAAACTCCCAAGAAGAGAGGCCTTGCGGGCATTTAAGCCATATATATGGTGCATTGCCTGATGTATGCCATATGCCAAGCTCCGTAAGGGTTTTGGATATTAGCTTTGCATTTTCAAGGTAATACTCCACATTTTCACGGCATTGCTTAAGCCCTTCAGGAGACAAGGCAGCAGCAGCACCCTTTTGCACTATATAAGACACACCGTTAAACTTGGTTGTTTGGCGGCGCAGCCACATGGCGGCTAGAGACGTGCCGTCTACCACAAGCTCTTTAGATATGATGGTGTAGCCACAGCGAACGCCAGTAAAGCCAGCCACCTTGGATAGGGAGCATATCTCTATAGCACATTTGGTCGCCCCTTCTATCTCAAAAATGCTGGTGGGTAGGCTGTCGTTGGTTATAAAACATTCATAAGCCGCATCAAACAAGATAACGGCTTTATTTGCAAGGGCATAGTCTACCCACGCTTTTAACTGCTCTTTATTATAAGTTGCCCCCGTTGGGTTGTTTGGGGAACACATGTAGATGATATGTGGCTTGATGTTTTGTGCCTCTATAGCCCCTGGCATAGGTAAAAAGCCGTTTTCTTCATTGCCTTGTATGTAATATATAGGGCGGCCGTCCATCACGTTAGCGTCAAGGTAGGCTGGGTACACTGGGTCAGGGATGATAACATTATTGTCTTTTGCAAAAATATCTAAAATGTTGCCGATGTCGCTTTTTGCCCCATCCCCCACAAAAATCTCGTTTGCATCAAGGGTAACGCCCTTAGTTGCATAATAATCTCTTATAGCCTCCCTCAAAAAAGGGTAGCCTTGCTCTGGGCCATAGCCTTTAAAGGTGGCGGCTTGCGACATATCGGTTACAGCACCTTGCATAGCCTCTATAGCTGCGGCAGGCAGCGGTCGTGTAACGTCTCCAATACCAAGGCGGATAACCTCTGCATTTGAGTTAGCCTCTATATGAGCTGCGGCTTTTTTTGCTATGGTTGAAAAAAGATAGCTGTCTTTTAAATTTGCATAATTTTGATTTAATTTCACTTTGGATGCCCTCCTAAAGGATAATAGTATTTTAATACTCATTATCTCACAAAGGTTGAAAATATGCAAGAGGATATACTGTCGATTCTCGTTTGAAAAAATACTTGCATAAGCGAGATATCTTTGTTATAATAATAAAAAGGGCAATCCTTTCGTTTGTAGATTTTCTTAGGCTTTGTAGATGTTTTACGCAAAGGCTTCAATTGCGTAAAATTGAATACAAAGGCTTAGAAAATGTAAAACGGAAAAGTGGTTGGCTTAGGTAATGTGATCAAAAAATAACCGTATTCCTTGCCTAGGGGCGGTTATTTTCTTTTAGAAAATAAATCTGAAATATGTATCAAAAGCCCTATTAATGAAATAACGATAGTTACCACATTAAATATAATCATAATGATTTCAAATCCAGACATGGTATCACCTCCTTTCTAGGAGGGTCGCCAACCGCCTTGCTTTTTTTGTTTTACCTTTTCTAAGATTTTTTACTGCGATAACACAAAATTGAAGCGTTTTTGTCTTATCTTGAAAAACCTAAGAAAAGCTACAAACAAAAGGATTGCTCTAAATATGACTATATCACATTTTTATAATAATTTTCAACAAATTTTTCCCTCAAAATTGGGAGTGGGTAAATAGCATCCACAACGTCATTGCGGACTTGATCCGCAATCCCCTCCCTTCCTGAATTATTTAGACTAGGAAGGGGATCCTGAATCAAGTTCAGGATGACGATGGACGCAGTTGTCCACGCCTTCAAAATTTATCATCTTGATATTTTAAATTGCAAAGGTTATAATCACATTATGGATAAAAACACGAAAAACTTAGATATAAAAAATATGCTAGACTGCTTGCCGCCTTGCACAAGAGCCTGCCCAGCCCAAACCAATTGTTTAGGCTATGTAGGCCTTGCAGCGAGGGGGCGTTTTAGCCAAGCTCTGAAGTTGCTTAAAGACAAAATACCCCTGCCAGCCTCTATAGGCTACATTTGCCCCCGCCCTTGCGAAGACGCCTGCACCCGCAAATATGTAGACAAGCCTATAGCTATTGGGGATATTAAAACATTTGTAGGCAACCACGCTGATGATAACCCCCAACCTCCTCAAACTCTAACGGGCAAAAAAATAGCCGTTATAGGCGGCGGGCCTGGGGGGCTTTCTTGTGGCTATTTTCTTCGTCAAATGGGGCATGAGGTGGATATATATGATGCCATGCTAGAGATGGGGGGCATGCTCCGCTATGGTGTACCCTCCTTTCGCCTGCCTCGTAAGGTGTTGGCTAGAGAGATAGATGTGCTTGTGCAAATGGGCATAAACCTCCACAATAATATGAAAATTGGGGAGGATTTAACTTTAGATAGCCTTCGCCAATCTCACCACGCCGTTATTGTGGCTTGCGGTGCTTGGAGGGCATCCACATTGAAGTGCGATGGGGAGCATCTGGATGGGGTTTTAGGAGGTGTTTATTTTTTAAGGGATATAGCAATGGACAAGCTTCAAGACCTTAAAGGCAAGGTGGTGGCAGTGGTTGGTGGCGGCAACACCGCTATGGATGCTGCTAGAGCTGCCATTAGCCTACAGGCGAAAAAAGTGTATGTGATATATCGCCGCACAAAGTCTCAAATGCCCGCCCACCACATAGAGGTCGAGGAAGCCGAAAAAGAAGGGGCGATTTTTAAGTTTTTAGTCAACCCTGTGGAGATTTTGGGGGATGGGGGCAAGGTAGCTGCCGTTAGGCTTAAAAGTGTGGATGATGATGTGATAGAGACCCTCGCCATTGACAATATCATTATGGCTATAGGGCAAAAGCCTAACCTTAAAGGGCTAGAAGGGATAACCCTTAACGACTATGGCAATATCCAAACAAATCAATCATTCGGCACTAACATCCCTAATATTTTCGCCATTGGTGATGCTATAGACAATGGGGCGGGTATAGCTATAGAGGCCATGGCAGATGCAAAAAAATGTGCCGCTGCTGTGGATGCCTTTTTAAAGGGGCAGGCTATGCCTCTATTTGAAAAAAACATACCTAATGAAGAATACCCTCAAAATCCTAATGATTTTTCAAATATACCTAAGAAAGAGCGATTAAAAGCTATTGCTACAGCAGATGTAGAGCAAATTATTAAAGAGGCTGGCCGTTGCCTAAAATGTGGGCCAAGCAACCCTGAGGGGTGTGAAGCAATCAAAAACCGAAGCAATACCCACAACGCATCAATGCCACTTGATCGTCATTAAACCCATAGCGAAACAAAACACCACCTTGCCAACCCACCCTGTAGGGAAGGGATTTATCCATTCCGTTATCATTCAAGTAGGGTTATTATCATGGTTAAGATAAACCATTGCGGAATGGATAAGCTTTTGTTTGGAGACAAGCTCCAAAGTCAGCCAAGGATCCCTTCTCTACGGGGTGGGCTGTATATTGGATTTGTTTCGCTACAAGCCTATTGCGGGCTCTTGGTTGATGCCCTTGGTTGAGTTAGATTTTAGGCGGAGCTTGGTTTTAAGCAAAACTTGACCCGCAATCCCCTTCCTAGTCCGAATAATCGGGAAGGAAGGGGATCCTGAATCAAACCTTGCCAAGGATTTAGGATGACGTTACCAACATTATTTGGACACTCCCTTTTTAAATTCGCTCTTGACCATCTTATACGCATATGGTAAAATAAAAGGGTAACCAAGGGGGCTTTACCCCCCTTACCCTTTGCTACTCTCAGCCCCGTATTGCTGATACTAGTGCAGCTATTGTAGCTATTGCTATTAGTGTCAGTTCTGCCAATCTGTCTGTGGGTAGTTTTTGCTTTTTTCGCCGTTTTGGCTTTATGCCCCTCACTCACGCACCCCGCTTGGGGGGCGGAAAACCTTATGAAAGTAGAAAGTTAAGGGGCTGTACTCCACCCCAACTCTCTTGCTATCTCAAAAAATCTTTGCCCCCAAGCGGGGCGGGGGAGCTGCACTCAAATGATTATAATAACACTTGGGCCTTGCTCTGCCTGCTGTCCCTGAATCAAGTCCAGGACAGGCTCCGACAGAAGGCTAAGAGGTGGGAGCGAGGGGGCAAAGATTTTCTCGCTTGCCAAATAACGCCGCCCCCATCCTAAAGCATATATCGCTACCCTTCACCCCGATCCTGCAACCAAAAACTCCCCACCAATAAAAGTGAGGAGTTTATTTTGTTATTATTCTACTTCTCCAAAACCGACGTACAAGCGGGGCATCGGGTTGCCTCCATAGATATATCTGTGGTGCAAAAGGGGCAAGCCTTGGTTTCTTCTTCTGCTTCGTCTTTGCTCCTCATCATAACGTTTATGGCTTTAACCATCAAAAACACCACAAAAGCCATGATGAAAAAGTTAATGATAGCGGTGATAAATGCACCGTAGTACAGCGTTGTACCTGCAACATTCATACGTAATGTATCAAAATTTTGCCCAGCAAATATACCTATGATAGGGGATATTATATTGTCGGTTAGAGACTCTACAATGCCTCTGAAAGAAGTGCCTATAAGCACACCCACCGCAACTGCTATTATATTGCCCTGTAGGGCAAACTCTTTAAACTCTTTAAAAAACTTTCTCATCTTTTAATCCTTCTTCTCTTTCTTTTCTGTGATTAAAGTAACAACAACCGCAAAGACAGGCACTAAAGCACCTAAGAATATAGCCCAGTTTTCGGTGAAAATCTCTCTAACAGGCGTTTCGTTTACTAACTCTACTATAAAAAATATTATAGCTGTAAGCACTGCAAGCACCGCCACTATTTTGAGTATTGTGTTTAAAGTTA
>WQVB01000016.1 GCA_009781815.1 Defluviitaleaceae bacterium | reverse complement strand
TAGATATAGCACATGACGGGGCAGACGGGCAAGACATGGGCGAGGCTGGCATATATGATGTGATTATTTTAGATAGAAACCTACCTAGCGTTGAAGGGGTGGAGGTTTTAAAACATTTGCGTAAAGAGGGCATAGCTACCCCTATTATAATGCTAACGGCTAAAGATGCGGTGGCAAGCCGCATAGAGGGGCTTGACGCAGGGGCGGATGATTACCTTATCAAGCCATTTTCTAAAGATGAGCTTTTGGCACGGGTGCGTGCGTTGTCTCGTCGCTCTGAAAACATACAAATAGCCGATGCTCTGCAGGTGGCGGGTTTACAGCTAGACATGCTTGCAAGTGAGGTGTGCATAAATGGCGAAAAAACAAAGCTAACCACGACAGAAGCCCAGCTTTTAGAGCTTTTTATACGCAACAAAGGTCAAGTGCTAACCAAAGAGCAAATTTTAGATAAGATTTGGGGCTTTGATAAAGACGTGGAGATAAACAATGTGGAGCTTTATGTTTTTTACTTACGCAAGAAAATCAACCTTGAAAAAGGCGGCGTGGCTATCGAAACGGTGCGTGGGGTAGGTTATAGGCTAAAGGAGGCTTAAGGCTATGAAGAATATTAGAAGGCGTTTTATATTTTTTAATATTTTGGTTATAGCAAGCGTAGGGGCTATAGCTTTGTTGTTTATGCAGCATGGAAGCCACATATCCACAGGTAGGATGATTTTGGCGGTGGGTGTTGTGCTGCTGGCGGTATATATCGGCAGCTTGCTTTTGTCAAAGATAGCTATAAGACCCATACAAAAAGCATGGCAAAAGCAGCTAGACTTTATGGCAGATGCCTCTCACGAGCTTCGCACGCCTATAACAATTATTCAAACCAATTTAGATTTGGTGATGGATGAAGGTGAAGCTACGGTAGAAAGCCAAATGAAGTGGCTAAAAAACATTGAGGCAGAAAGCAAGCGGATGGCGAAGCTAGTTGAGGATTTACTCACATTGTCTCGAGCAGATGCAGGCGAGCCAACCCTTGAGAAAGAGAGCTTTATGCTTGATGAGGCGATTTTGGAGGTTGCAACGCCCTTTGAGGCTAAAGTTATCGAAAAAGGCCTTGAGTTAAACCTAGATTTGGGCGAAAAAGTAAATTTTTATGGGGATAGAAAGCGGATAGAGCAAGCTTGCCTTATTCTTTTGGATAATGCATTAAGCTATACCGATAGCGGGCAGATTAATGTGCATTTAAACAAGGGTGATAAAAACATCTTCATTACAATAAAAGACACAGGCCACGGCATTGAAGATGAACATATGGGCAAAATATTCGATAGATTTTATCGAGTGTCTAAAACAAAGCAGCTACACCAAGACGGCAGCGGCTTGGGGCTTTCTATTGCGAAATGGATTGTAGAGGAGCATGGTGGGCAAATAAACGTTACGAGCACTTTGGGAGAGGGCACTACCTTCACTATCCATTTGCCTCTTTAAAAATTTTATACGAATTTTCAAAATAACGCTTGACATGGAGTGTACTCCATAGTCTATTATGGTAGATGGAGGTGATTTTATGAGCTATACAGCTGGCGAAGTGGCAGCAAAACTCGGCTTGTCTAAAGATGGGCTGCGATACTATGAAAAGGAAGGCCTTATTCCGCCTATTGCTAGGGATAAATCAGGGCATCGGGCATATTCAGAATCGGATGTAGATTGGATTTTCTTAATACGATGCCTTCGTGATACAGATATGCCAATTTTTAAAATCAAACAATATGTTTCTTTGGCTATGGAAAGTGGAGATAACTCCATTATAGAAAGACGCAAGATGCTAAAAGAACATGAAGCTGTTTTGGATGAGAAGATCAAGACCTTTCAAAAGCTACAAAAATTGATCGAAAAGAAAGTGGAATTTTTTGACGATACTCTAAAAGCTGATGATCAAGAAGCTATACGCTGCATGGATTATATTGAAGAGTGGGAGAAATTTAAGGTTTTTCTAGGAGGTTTTAAGCGTGATTAAATTTGCACTTATAACAGGCACAACCAGCGGCATAGGCAAATCCCTTGCAGAAAAATTTGCACAAGAAAAAATAAATCTTGTGCTAGTTTCACGAGATGGTGAAAAGTTAATCCACCAGGCGGATTTATTATCCAAAAAATATGGAATAAAGGTGTATACGATAGAGGCTAATTTGGAAGAGGCAAATGCAGCGTTTTTGGTGTATGAAAAAGTAAAACAGATGGGTATCACTATACAGTATCTAGTCAACAATGCTGGCTTTAATGAGGTCGGTTCTTTTTTGGATACTGATTTAACAAAAGAGATTGGCATGGTAAAGCTACATATTATTTTCACTACAGAAATAATGAAGTTGTTTATACCTGATATGGTTAAAAACAAATATGGGCGTGTTTTAAATGTAGGTTCAACTGGCTCTCACATGGCTGTGCCAAATGATGCGGTGTACGCTGCAACTAAGGCTTATGTGCTTTCTGTTTCAAAAGCTATAGGGGCAGAGCTTAAAGGAACAGGCGTAACAATAACCACCCTTTGCCCAGGGGCTACCAAAACGGAATTTGCAAGCAAAGCTGGGCTAGAAAATACTTTGCTTTTCAAGATGTTTGTGATGGACCCTAAAAAGGTGGCAAAGGTGGGCTATAAAGCTCTTATGCGTGGAAAGGTTTCCGTTGTTGCAGGAGTGTATAATAAAATGCTTGTTTTTACTTCAAAAATTACACCAGCATTTATAATAAATCCAATAACAAAGAGGATGATGAAAAGAAATTTTGTGAGTGTATCATCAAGTTAGTAGGCTTGTAGGCTTAGGCGTGGCTCGGAATTTCTGCCCCTCCGCTCCCACCCTAAGTGCTATGCCAATCACAGTGCAATGCCAGCCCCACCCCGCTGCGGGGCAGAAATTCTTCAAGAGGCTAGCGAGAGGGTTATATTAGAGCTGGGATGAGATTTTTCGCCCCCGAGTGGGGCGGGGGAGGAGCGGTTCATTTATTAGCATAGCACGCAGGGTGGGAACGAGTGGGGCGAAAAATCGGGCTTGCCTTCATTATATAGCACCAAAAGCATCAGGCTAATATGTCTGATGCTTTTTGATTTTCTAAAACTTTTTTAAAAGCTTTGCAACCTTTTTGTCTCCTGCGGGGTATTATTAGTGAAAGGGGTTGATAACATGTCCCAATCGAATACCATGGGTTCGATGGAGCAAATTGTTGATAAATATGCTGATATGGTTTATCGTATAGCTTTTACACATATGAAAAACAAAACCGATGCAGATGATATTTTTCAAGAAGTGTTTTTAAAATTATGTAAAGCAAAAGTAGATTTTGATAGTGATGAGCATATAAAGGCGTGGTTGATAAGGGTTACTATCAACACCTGCAAAAGCACCTTTGCATCACCTTGGAAGAAGAAAATGGCTGAGATGCCTGAAGAGATAGGGGCATATGAAGATAAACTTGAGGACTTTGAGGTTAGCGATGCTGTAAGGTCTCTCCCGCCAAAATATCGAGATGTTATACATCTGTTTTATTTTGAAGATATGAAAATAGTAGAGATTGCTAAAATATTAAATTCAACTGTATCCACCGTAAAATCCCAACTATCAAGAGGGCGGAGTATATTGCGAGAAAAGCTGGAAGGAGGCGTTTATAATGTTTGAAAAACAATATAGAGAGGAGATGCAAAAGATCTCTCCGAGTAAAGATTTAATTGAAGCTACAAAAATGGCAATGAGAAAAGAAATGGAAAAACAAAGTGAAATAAAAACCATAAAAACTAAAGATAAACCGCCTTTCATGCGTAGAGCGATAACTTTTGCAGCCGCAGCAGCGGTAATGATGTTTGCAATATTCGTCGTTAACATTTTAAACCAAAACGGCAGCGGCAACAATGTGTTTTCTTTTAGGGTATATGGTGCAGAGATGCAGCCAGACGGCACACTTATATGGCGAGAGATAGACATAACCCAGCTTCACGGATGGGGCGGGTATTATGATGGAGAGGTTTTGTATATCAGCTTAGGGCTTTGGTTTGAGTTTGAAGGTCAAAACATCGACACCGTAGAGTTTTCTTTAGAAGACGGCTTTTTTGCCACACAGTACATCGGCAACTGGGGGCAAACCCCAGGCGTGCCTAGAGCACATGTTGGCATCCCCCCATGCTTTACCACAAGCCGCCTAGTGCAGTATGGACATGAGTTTGACAAAGTTGGCAATACCATAACCTTTGGCAACACCATGCCTGATGATATATTACTGTTTTGGGCTAGTTATGATATTGGCATGAACGAGTGGATGTTTGGTGATATGGTTTTGGAGATTGGCGTAAAAGCTACATTTGACAACGGCGAAGTGCAACAACAACAGTTGGTTTTAAATTTTCAAGACAACCCAGGCGGAGGCACAATGTGGACGCCAGAAGGGGTGCTGCCAGAGCCAGAGGGCTTTTTAAGGCTTGACCCACTCACCGCTGAACAACACGAATATCTAATGTCAACCCCTTTAGAAAGTTTTATGTTGATTGAGGATAGTATCCAAACTTTTGCAGGCGATAGGGAAGTTTTTATCTTTTATGTTGATGAGGACTATTACCCCCTTAACATTGGAGTGCCTATCTTTCCTGAATATTGGAGTAGAGAGCGTGTTCTCGAGAATATGCCTTGGTTTGAAGATGGCGTGTGGAGAACACTTTTAGGTAGCTACCAAGGGGTTGTTTATATCGCCGTGATAGAAATGAATGAAGACAGCACCTTTACTGGCAGGGTGTATACAACGCAGTTAGATTAGTCGTCAACCTTTCTATTGACCGTCATCCTGAACTTGATTCAGGATCTATGCAGGCTTGTGCAGCCTTAATTGGGGGTGCATACAAATCGGAAATAGATCCTGAATCAAGTTCAGGATGACGGAAGGAAAGTGTGAGATGACTATAACAAAACAATTAAATTAAAAGGAGAATTTATTATGAAAATTAAAAGATTATTATTAGCAGGTGTAGCATCACTTATGGTTGTAGGGGCGGTAGGCACTGCCTTTGCAGCAAACTCACAAACAGAAGGGGCTTACACTCCGAAAGAAGAAACACCAATAGAGAACCTTAGAATAAGCTGGGGCTTGCCCTACACCGAGGCAGGCGACACGGTAATATCAAAAGAAGAAGCAACCAAAATAGGTATGAGTGCTTTAGAAGAGTTTTTCGGGGCGGATTTTAGCCAGCTGGGGGAATATACCCTAGAGATGGGCTATCAACCTGGTTTTAACTTTAGGGATTCGGTATTAGAAATCAACCAAGAAGATGTAGAGCAAGCAATAAGAGAGGGCGTAGACCCAGCTTTCCTCATTAGAGGCCTTGATTGTTTGCCTGATGATAGCTTCCCTATAGATGTTACAAGAAGCTTGTGGGTAGGGTCTATCATATTGCCAACGGGCAGAGTGCCAAGTGCTGACGGCTTTATGCTACGCAGCCACGACACCTTTAGGTTTAGTGTAGATGTGGAAACAGGGCAGATAATATCTCTACAATTCTTCCCTAGTGAGGATTTGCAATATAGGCCTAATATGCAAAGCGAGTGTATGGGCTCGGCCATTGCGGTGTTTGAGTATAGAGACAATATGACAGCAGAGCATGAGGTGGAGTTTGCAAAGCACGCATTGCAAGTGGTGGAAGATTTAGACTTTTTTGAAGGTGAAACAACAAGAGCAGCCTTAGTTGGTGGCGGCTGGAGTCTAGGTAGAGACAGGGCTTTTGAGCTTGTTGTAAGTGTTGCTGTTGAATGTGAAGATGGAGAGCTTGTTCTTCTAACACTTCAAGGTAGAGACCGTAAAGAGCTTGTTGGCGTGAGCTTTAATAGCCGCCAAGTAGACCATGCGGTAGATAGAGAGGGCAATGTAGTGGAGCCAACATCACGCCTTTTTGGGGCTGATAAGTCAGAATTTAACTGGGTTAACCGCTAGGCTATATTAGGATGCGGATAAACGTACTGACTATTTCAAAACGTCATTGCGGACTTGATCCGCAATCCCCCGCCTAGTCGTAATAATCTAGGGATGGTGGGGAACCTGAATCGAGCTTCGCCTAACCTGAGGCATGCTCCCACTCATGAAAATTATTATGCGACCTAAACCTTAACAAAACGGAGGATTTTAAGATGAAAAAAATATTAGCAGGAACATTAGCAACCCTTACGGCTTTAGGCACAATACAACTAGCGAACCATATAGACGACTGCAAGCTGGCGGATGCCACCACAACATATGTGTCCGAAGAAGAAGCAGAACGCATTAGCGTAGATGCCTTGCGAACGGCAAGCAGCTTGGCAGATTTGCTTATAAGTGTAGTTTAAACACAAAATAGAGAAATCGCCCTCAAAGCATGAAACTTTGTGGGCGGTTTTGGCGTATTATCCATATAAGCGATTTTGATTAGCATTATAATAGTGAATAAAAACGGAGGCTTTCTACAATGAGAAAACGTAAAGTTGCTTTGCCTTTTGCGGCTGTGATGTTGCTACTAATGCTTGCTGCCTGTGGTGGCTCTAATGATGAGGTATTATTTTTTGGCAACGAAAGGGGCGGTGCAACCCATACATATAATGAAACCACCGACAACCCTAGACTTAACGTCGAGAGAGTAACCCATTTTGGAGATTATCAGCTAGATTTGACCCTAGGGGCTGGGGCTATATCTATGGAGGTGGCGGCAGAGATCGGGGCAGATATGATTGAAAGCCTGTTCGGTGTTAACCTTGATGACAAAACCATATATATGACATACTTCGCCGCAGACCCACGCTGGCTGCCTGATGGAGGGTGGAGCGGATCGGTTATGCCAAAAGGCGGGATTATAAACGAAACCCAAGCCATGTTTGCCTTTAGCGTTAACCCTCAAACGAGAGAGGTGGTAGATATCAACTTTGCCCCGTCGGCAGAAGCCTTTACGGCTATAGGCAAAGACATTGTGGAAATATTTGAGCTAGAGCAACAGCTTGGCAGGCATGATTGGCAAAACCCTTATCACATAGACCCTTTTGCCGTTAACTTTACAATAGAGCTAAGCCAGCAATATGCACGCTATGGCATGGATATTGCCGAAAGCCTTGGTATTTTTGACGGCAACATAGCAAGGGGTAGGGTGATGATTGAAAGAAATCACCTTGATAAATATTTAAGCTTTACTATGTTCAATGAGGATATGGAGCTTGTGCCTAGTGTGAATGTGCATGTTGAAGATGAAAATGGAAATTGTGCAATAATATCATTTTTAATGGAGAGTAAGCAGCTGGTGGGTTTTCTTGGTGAAGAGAGACTGACATATGGTATGCCTACAGATTTTGATTGGGTGTATCGTTAAATATAAAAACTGCCTAGGGGCATACCCTTAAGGCGGTTCATACGTAGCGAAACCATCGCCCTTCATGTCATCCTGAGCTTGACTCAGGATCTAATTGGAGAAGGGCAGTCCTAGTTAGGTATGCACTAATCCACATAGATCCTGAGTCAAGCTCAGGATGACGAGTGGGAGGATGCAGTGTGATGAAGGGGAGCTTACTTACCAACACAATAAATCGGACTTTCTATTCAGTATAACCGCCTAGGGGCATACCCTTAAGGCGGTTTTTTGTTATATCATCAAACAATGCTATTGCAGCTTTTGCTGGGCTGCCAGCTGCTCCATATACATGCCCGTGCCTAGAGCAACACAGTTGATAGGGTCTGTGGCTAATATGGTTTTAAGACCTGTTTCTTGAGATATTAAAATATCTAAGCCGTGGAGGGTAGATGTGCCCCCCGTCATCACAACGCCTCTTTTTGCAATGTCGCTGGCCAGCTCTGGCGGGGTACGCTCTAGCACAGAGCGTATCATAGCTATAATGCTTTGCAAATTATCTGCCAAGGCCTCTCTAATGTCTTCGGAGGTGATGTTTATGCTTACGGGCAGGCCTGTTAGCAGGTTTTGCCCTTTTACATCTGTGTATACATCTTCAACCAGCCTTACAGCCGTGCCGATGGTTATTTTTAAGGATTCTGAGGTTCGCTCACCTATTAGCACATTATACTTTTTTCTCACATGGCGGATGATGGCTTGGTCTAAGTCATCCCCACCCACTTCAACGGAGCCTGAAACTACGCTGCCCCCTAAAGATATAACAGAGGCGTCTGCCGTGCCTGCACCGATGTCTAAAACAAAAGAGCCTACAGGTTTAAAAATATCTATACCAGCACCTACGGCGGCGGCTATGGTCTCCTCAATCACATATACCTCTCTTGCCCCTGCTGCTTTTGCGGCGTCTTCTGCCGCACGCCTTTGCACACTTGTGGCACTTGGCGGCACACAAATAGATATGCGAGGCTTTCGCATGGCCGCTCTGTTTTGAGCCTTTTTAATAAAATGCTTTAACAGCTGCTCGGTTATTTCATAATTTGAGATAGCCCCATGCTTTAAAGGCCGTATAGACTCTATGTCTTCAGGGGTGCGGCCTAGCATGCGGCGGGCCTCAAGCCCCACGGCTAATATCTGCTTTGTGTCTTTTTTAATAGCAACAATAGAGGGCTCTTGCAACACAACGCCCCTACCTTTTATATATACCAATATGCTTGATGTGCCTAAATCTATAGCAATATCCACAATATCAACGCCTTTCTAAACTAAATAGACAATTACCTTGAAAATTACCTAAAGCCCTACCCACACCACTCTAATTTCCCCCAATCACTTAAACTCGTCATTGGACTTGTAGCGAAATGCCCCTTGCCCTCCTAGTCGTCATCCTGAGCTTGACTCAGGATCTATGCCTTGGTTGAGCCTTGGTTTTCAGGTGAAACTGGGCTAGTGCATACCTTAATTAGGGTTGTGCCCTTCTCCAATTAGATCCTGAGTCAAGCTCAGGATGACATGAAGGGGGAGGCTTCGCTACAGGTCTATTGCGGAGCTAATCCGCAATCTAACTTATACTAATTGATAAAGAGAAACAATCGCAGACCTAGAGTGAGGCTACTTTCAAGATAAATTACTATGTAATCATATTATATATTATTTTGGCGAAAAAATAAAGTATATTTATTTTTTAATATGTGATAGAATTATGAAGTGGCGAAGGAGGTTTGTTTATGAGTGATTATAGAAGGATTTTAGGCTTTGAGCAGATTAGCACCATTGAATCAAGCATACAATGGATAAATATTATCATCATGGTTTTTGTTATCGCTTTGTTGGTAATGGTTTTTATGCTTGTGTTTAGAAAATGGCGTAAAGAGTTTTTTAGTGATGAAGCAGCCAATAAAAACAAACTAAAACCGAAAGAAAGAGGCGAAGCAAATGACGAAAAAATGGATTAAAACCTTTGCATTTTTACTAACATTGCTTATTTTTTGGACTGCCCAGCCCATAAAAGCCTACAACTTGCCGAAGGCCAAATGACAATAATTTACGAAGAGGCTAGCCCTCAAGGTGATATAATAAGGCAAATTTATGAATTTGAAGGAAGCATATTTAATTTTGAGATTATAGAAGGAAATAGATATAACTCACAACTAACACCCCTTGGGTATTACAACTTTGTCTTTAGACCTAGAGACTCTAGTGTGGTTTTGACTACAACCCTCCCCCTTGAGGAGATTTTTTTGCTGTATGATGCAGCGAGAATAATTTTAGAAAGCGACGATATCCCATTAAATGCAAGGGTTTTGTCTAACACAATCATAAATAACCTAAGGCAAATTGACATAGATATAATACACATTCAACCCAACATAGTTTCACGTGGAGCATCGGTGATTTTGCCTATACTTGCCCTTTGTATTATGCTAGGCTACTTTAAAAAACGCAAACAAAAGCCCCTCATATAGGGGCTTTTGTTATATTTGTTGAGCGGATAGGGCTTGCTCTTTATGGTTGCGTATTTGGCAGCAGATATCCAATATATTTTCCCATTGTTCATCGCATTTTTTTATGGCAGAGCTTATGAAGAACATTTTTGACCGCTCTGCCAAGCTTTGCTCAAGAGCCTCTAGCTTTCGTAAATCTCCATCTACATAGCTTGAAACTAGGTTGCCAAAGCTCCTTTTTGAGACAATAACGGGGATGTAAGGGTGCAGCACCGCCATAAGGGTGGATATTTGGTTGCATCTGTCTGGCAAGATATTTCTAAAGTAAAAAAAGAAGCTTTCTAGGCTGATAAAGCTTACCCCATCGGGGATGTGGCCTTCAAAACAGGCCAAATACATTCGCAAATCTGCTAGAAAACATAAAAGAGAAACTTCTGAAAGCATTTTTAAAACCCCTTTCGGAAGTTAGTTTATGCAATTTTAAGCCATATAATATGAGAAAATATTGGCAAATGCAAAAGCCTATAAAAAGAGAGCCGCAAACACGGCCCTCTAAACATCCCTTTTTTCAAGCTCTTTAAAAAGTTTTTCTAATGCTTTTTTCTCAATTCTCGACACATAGCTGCGGCTTATTTTTAGCATTTGCCCTATCTCTCTTTGGGTTACCTCTTCTTTGTTTTCAAGCCCATATCGCATCTGTATAATTTCTTTTTCACGAGGGTCAAGAACATCCAAAGCCTTGTAAAGGTCTACAACCTGCATTTTCAACACGACGGCATCTAAAAGATTTTCGCCATCATCTGCCAGCTTATCTTCAAATGTCATAGAGTTGCCCTCAGCATCCGTCCCCAAAACATCTTGGATAGACAAGTTGCCTGCATGTTTCTTGATGCTTCTTAAATACATACGTATTTCATTTTCTATACAACGTGCTGCGTAGGTGGCTAGTTTGGTGTCTTTGGCGATGTTGTAGGATGATATGCCTTTTATAAGGCCTATTGTGCCTATGGATATTAAATCATCCACATCGTGGTTGTGAAACTTTTTGACGATATGGGCCACTAGGCGGAGGTTTCGCTCTATTAGTGTGTTTTTTGCCAGCTTTTTTTCTTTGTGGCAGCCTTTTGCGTAAAGGTTTAAAAAATATGCCTCCTCTTCTTTGTTTAAAGGTTGTGGAAAAGAGTTGCTAACGCCTGCTTGCTCGTGTGTTTTTTTGTTTTTTATAGGATTTGCCATATCAATACCTTCCCCCACATAACACATTTTTGACGGTGCTATGTACTAGGTTTTATGAGGGGTTAAGGTGTTTTTGATGGAGTTAAAAAAGGGATACAATTATTTTATGCAACACTACTTTTCCATATTGACAACGGAGTAAAAATGATGTATAATGATAATCTATTGCGATAGAGAAATATTTTTATTAAGGAGATGAAGAAAATGAACCTTGACGAAATCGTATGTGGATGTAGAGATATTACAAGAGGGGAAGTTGTTGAAGCGGTAAAAGGAGGAGCTAAAACCCTCGAAGCCTTAGAAGCTATGGATATCTGCCCAAATGGGTGCTGTGAAATAACAATGGAAGAGATTATTGAGCAGAACTCTTAATTTACTATGCAAAGCTAGCATCGGCCTTATAAAGGGGCGATGCTAGTTTTTATTTGTCAAAAGGAGTGGACAAAGTGCGTTGATATCCCACATTCGTCATTAGGCTTGTAGCGAAATCAACTCCTAGTCGTCATCCTGAGCTTGACTCAGGATCTAATTGGAGAAGGTCAGTCCTTAGTTGACATGCACAAACCCAGTTTCACCTGAAAACCAAGGTTCAACCAAGGCATAGATCCTGAGTCAAGCTCAGGATGACGTTCTAGGAAAATGGTAGGACTATACATAGTAATAATTTCGCTACAAGTCTATTGCGGGATCTTGGTCGAGCCCTGCTCTTCGGGTGAGACTTGACCCGCAATCCCCTTCCTATCCTGAATAATTCGGGAAGGAAGGGGATCCTGAATCAAGCCTTGCCTAGGG
>WQVB01000015.1 GCA_009781815.1 Defluviitaleaceae bacterium | reverse complement strand
TACTAAGACCGCCGTGGATGAAAAGGGGCATGAGGTCGAGATTTTAGAGCGTTATACCAAAGATGGCGTTGGTGATGGCATAAAACATCAATTGGGCTTTAATTTAGCTGTGCCTTTGATGTTTGAGGCTAGCCCTAAGTTTACTGGCAGGGGTAAGTCTATATTCGATGGCAAGATAGGGGCTTTTGATGCTTTGGATGAGATTGTGTCTACCTGGGTGGATGCTTTGAGAGATGGTCGAGTGCAAAAGTATATACCTAACCAGTATTTGCCTAGAGACGCTAGAAGCGGGCGTGTTAAGGGGTTAAACCCTTTTCAAAGCAGGTTTATTCAAACTCAGATGGATTTGAGCGAGGGGGCGGATAACTCGGTGAAGATTGTGCAGCCCAGTATTGCTACTTCTGCTTTTGAGGCTAGCTATGCAAGCTTTTTGACCATGGCTTTGCAGGGGATTGTTGCACCTGCTACCCTTGGGATTGACCTTAGGAGGAATGACAATGCGGCGGCCCAACGAGAGAGGGAGAAGGCCACATTGTATACTAGGGGCAAGATTATAGGTGCTCTTAGAGGGTGTATCAAGAAGTTGGTTGAAAGGGTGCTTGCTTTTGATGATGCTATTAACGGCTTTGAGGTTGGTAGCTATGAGGCTACTGTAGAGTTTGGAGAGTATGCTACGCCTACATTTGATGCTCAGATAGAGGCTGTGGCTAGAGGTGTTGCTGGTGGCGTTATAAGCGTAGAGACGGCCGTGGAGCAGCTTTATGGCGATACTTGGAGTGCTGAACAAAAGCGGGTGGAGGTAGAAAGGCTGAAGGCTTAGGCAAAAGGGGCAATACACTACAATAACGAGGGAAGTGGGGCCCCTTTCAGGATTTTGCCTCTCGAAGAGGCAAAATCCTGCCCCCTCGCCCTTTCGCTGGCGAAAGGGCGAGGGAAAAATAATTTAAAAAGGAGATTAGGAAAATGAGTGAAAATTATTATGCAATTGAAAAAATGATAGACACCTTGGAAGGTATAAGCGAAAGCTTGGAGCTTTTGTGTGAGCTGGCTATAGAAGAGAAAAAGGCGAAAGATTCAAAACCGACTTTCAAAATCGGGGCAGATATGAGCGATGGTGGATATCAAGATGATGATGCTATATCAAAAATATTCGGAGGTAAATAAACATGTCAAACACTATTAACTATGCAACTTTATTTAAAAATGAACTATTTCAAAAGTATTCTAAAGAGCTGCTAACGGCTGGTCTTAACACCGAGGGGGTTAGCTTTTTTGGAGGCAACACTATCAAACTGCCTTTCTTGAGGCTTAAGGGCTACAAAAACCATTCAAGGGATGGGGGCTTTAATCGCCAGGCTGTTGAAAATGAAAATATCACAAGGGTTTTATCTCACGACCGCAATGTGGAGTTTTTTGTGGATGTGCAAGATGTGGATGAAACAAATCAGGTTTTAGCTGCGGCTAATATCACCAATGTTTTTGAGACAGAGCATGCCATACCAGAGACAGATGCCTACCGCATCTCGAAGATTTATCAAGAATATGAGAGACTGGGCGGAGAGGTAGACAGCACCATTTTGACTCGAGAGAATATCTTAGAGGTGTTTGATGACTTTATGCAGAAGATGGATGAGGAAGAAGTGCCGCAAGATGGACGAATCTTATATGTAACCCCTGCTGTTAACAAGCTATTAAGCCAGAGCGAAGAGTTTATGAGGGTTATGAATATTACCTCTACCGATGGAGAGATAAAGCGTAATGTGCGTATGCTTGATGAGGTACAGGTTGTGGTTGTGCCTGTTTCTCGTATGCGTTCTAGCTATGACTTTTCTGATGGCTTTTCTCCTGCTGATGGGGCTGCCAATATCAATATGATGCTTGTACACCCTTCAAGCGTGGTGGCGGTTAACAAGCATAACTATATTAAACTTTGGACGCCTGGTAGCCATACGGTGGGCGATGGGTATTTGTATCAAAACCGCCAATATGGAGACTTGTTTGTGCTAGATAACCGTGTTGGAGGTATTGCTATAAACGCAACTAACTAAATGGGTCGGTGGGGCGGGCTCACACACTATATAAACGAGGGAAGTGAAGCCCGCCCCTGCGTGGGGTTGCCGCCAGGCAACCCCACGCCCCGCCCGCCCGAAGGGCGGAACAAAAAACATAAGGGGGGGATGGCATGTATGTTAACTTAAACTACTACAAGAGGAAATATAAAAACAAGGTGGATTGGGTGGTGGTGCGGGCTTTGCTTGATAGGGCTCATGGCATAATCAACAGTTTGACTTTTAATAGGATACAGCATGTGGGGTTTGAAAATCTTACGGATTTTCAACAAAAGCAGGTGCAACTTGCTGCGTCTTTGATGGTAGAGCATTTTATGGATGCTAGCAACAGCCCTAGCCATGAGATACAAAGCTACTCTATGGATGGGATGCGGGTGTGGAAGCAAAGCCGCAATGCCCTGCCGTGGGAGGTTGCTGGGTGTGGTAAAGAGGCGTGGCTTGCCCTGCTTGAAACGGGCTTGATGGCGGGGGTGTTATAGATGAAAAATTGGGGCAAGCTGGCCTATCCAAAGTTTTTAGAAAATGATATAGCTAGCGTTGAAAGCAAAGATGGGCAGGTGCTTTGGAAGGGGCCTTGCTATTTTGCGTGGGGATTGCGTAAAGATGTAGACAAAAACGCCACAGGTAGCAACATTGCTGGGAGGGCTACTAGCAATGACGAAGATTTAGGCGATATTGTTAAAAATCATAACCCTTTAGATTTCTTGTTCAGCATATCTTTGAAGGGTGGTAGGAGTAAGGATTTTGTGATTCAAGAGGTGCATACAAGGGCAAACCCTGATGGAAGCTTTCATCATATAAGTTTTAATTTGATTGATGCGGCTGGATAAGGGGGTGATGCTAGCTTGAAAAAACTAGGCAAAAGAAGAGGTGCAGGTATAGATGTTCAAAACATTACAAAACAAATAGACGCAAGGGCAAAAGCCGCCTTGGTAGGGTGTGGTGAGGCTGTTTTGGCGGATGTAAAGGCATCTCAAACTATGCCTTTTGAGAGTGGACATTTGCAAAACCAAGCTACAAGCCTTTATGTGGCAGAGGCTGCTCAAGGCAGGGTGGCTGTTGTAACGGATGCGGTGTATGCTCGAAGGAAGTATTTTCACCCAGAGTTTAATTTTGATAGGTCTATAAATAAAAGAGCTTCTGGCAGGTGGTTTGACACTTATGCAAGCGGGGAGAAAAGGGGGATGTTGGTGGATGCTTTCGTTACATATTTTAAGAGAAATAGTTAAAACAAGGGTGCAGCTAGATAACATTAGCCTGCACACCATACTCAACAATTTAAGCAAAACGGCAGCCCTTTATATACGCCAAGGCAGGGGGCGTGCAACCCACCCTATGGCAGGGGCGGGCATGGCTGGGTATGATATGCTGCCTGCAACCATTTTGCTGCGGTGCGGCACAGATGCTGATGAGGCAGAAGAGGCGGCAAATAGCACATACAAAGCCCTTTGTCGCTTTAATTTTGAAAGCACAAAGGGGTATAGGGGCTTTGTGATGGCTACAAGCCAAGGTGCTGTGCCTCTAGGCAAAGACCAACGAGGGGTGTTTGAATACACCATAGATTTAGATGTGTTTTATTATGAGGAGGAATAGAAATGGCAAAAGTATATAACGCAAAAGATGTGGATATACGTATATCTACAAATGGAAGAGGGGCAAACCCAACCAGCTTTGTATCCATAAAAGGGATAGAGAGCATGGCCATAGGTGTAGACAATGGATTAACCAGCTGGCACCCCTTTGAGGCAAAGGGGTGGGCCAGGCGGATGGTTACATCTAAAGGCTTGGGCATAAGCTTTTCTGGAAAGAGGGTTAGCGGGTGTGAAGGTAACGACTATATAGCCAGCCTAGCATACAAAACAGGGGTAGATTGTGAAACGACAATTACGTTGCACTTTCCTGATGAGTCTACGTTGATTTTAGATTGTGTTGTAGATGTGGGCAATGTAGGCGGAGGTAGTGATGTGGCGGAGCTTTCTTTTGACTGTATGTCGGATGGGGTGCCTTTTTACACTGATTTGAATGGAGATGTTGTTGTTGGTTAGGGTTGTGTGGCCTTTCGCAAGTGATTAATATAGGGAGATCCCGCATCAAATGCGGGGTAGGTCGTTTCGACTATCTTTGCGGGGAGTGAATTCTTGGCTGACTTATAGCTTATCTGCCTGAAGGATTAGCGAGTGATAATCCAATATTCGGAAGGGATAAATCCCTTCCCTACAATAGACCTGTAGCGAAACGAACCCCTAAGTCGTCATCCCGTGCTTGACACCCCGTATCAAGTACGGGGCAGGCTCCGATCTAGACGGCTATTTTAACTTTTTTTACATATATTTTTGGTAGCTTTGATGCACTGTTTATGGCTTTGCTTGTTATGATGGGGTTGGATTTTATAACGGGGGTTATAAAGGGAATATATCTGAAAGAGATTACGTCGAAAAAGGTTTTTTCAGGTGCTGTTAAGAAAATAGGGGTGCTTTGTATTGTTGCGGTGGCTAATATTTTAGACCAGACATTTGACATAGATGCACTTTTAAGGAGCATTACAATAGCATATTTCATGACGGGTGAGGCCTTGTCTGTGCTGGAAAACTGGGGGCAGATGGGGTTGCCTATACCTAAAAAGCTAAGGGGTGCTTTGAAGCAATTGAAGGATGATTAGAAGTATGTTTGGTGTTGACATGTGGTTTTTTACGTGTTATAATGTCTCTATAAACAAACAAGAGAGTGCTGTAACACCCTCTTGTTCTAGGTTCATTGCTTACGGGTCTCGCCTAAAATCGAGGCTCGACTAAGACATTGCGACCTTTCAAGCTATCGCTTAAAATTACGTCGCTCGCCTTGCTTAGGGTTCGAGCGACGTTTTCTTTTTTCTAGGGATTCAATTATCTTGAAAACTCCCGCTATAGCTGAAATAGACCCAACTATGTAAGTGAAAAAATACGTCATAGACATCACCTCCTTTCATGAAGATTATAAAATCTCACGAAGGCTGCAATGCTTGCTCGCCAACAACAAACCTGCGTATATTATATACGCAGGTTTTGATATTTGTCAAGTTTTGTTGCAAGGTGGAAGTGGGCAATGGCATTGATATTGCCCTTCTACCAAAAATCACGCACCGCACGGCTTAGCACCTCTTTTTCATGCATTTTGTAAGAGAGGGTCATTAAGCTGTCTGAAAGGCGAACGTCTTCAACGATGATGTTTTCGGGTAGGCTTAAATCATTTTGAGAAAAATTCCATATGCCTTTGATGTCATGCTTTGCAAGGGTTAAAACCAGCTTGTTAGCCGCAGAGCCAGGCACCGCCAAGGCTACAATGTCTACCGTGTTTTCTCTCAAAAACACCTCTAAAAACTTTACGTCTATTATCTCTATGCCGTTTACCTCGGTGCCTATAAGGGTTGGGTCTTTGTCAAAAACGGCAATAAAGTTAAAGCCCTTGTCTTTAAAGTTTGGGTAATTAACCAAAACCTGACCAAACTTGCCAGCCCCAATCAAAATAACTGTGTGAGGGCGGTCAAGACCCATTATGTTGACGATTTCTTCGTATAAAACTTCAACATTATAGCCATAGCCTTGCTGGCCAAAGCAACCAAAATTATTTAAATCTTGCCTCATTTGCGAAGCGGTGATGCCCATACGCTCTGCCAGCTCTTTTGACGATATGCGATGGATGCCCTTTTCAATCAAATCTTTTAGATATCTATAATACATAGGCAAACGCTTTATAACCGCTGGTGAAATTTTCTTTCCGTCTCTCATGCTTTATCCTCCCATATATGCACGTTGTAGCAGCTCTTTGTGTGGCTGTTTTAATCCATTGGCTCAAGCTTATAACCCAAACCCCTAACTGTAACGATAGAAAAATCTTTATTATTAGCAAACTTCTCTCTCAAGCGGCGGATGTGGACGTCTACTGTACGCTCATCAGCTGCAGATTCCATGCCCCATATCTCATCCATCAGCTGCCTTCTTGTGAAGATTTTGCCTTGATAGCTTAGAAATTTAAACAGCAGCTCAAACTCCTTTTTTGGCAGCTCTCTCATTATGCCGTCTTGTTTTATCAGCCTTTGGTCTGCATCTATTTCAAAATCACCTATAACTATTTTTTGCTCATTAGAGATTTGAGCACGGCGGAGGAGAGCCCCTATACGTAGCAGCATCTCGTCAAGGTCTATAGGTTTTGTCATATAATCATCCGCCCCTGAGGCAAAAGCCCGCTTTTTGTCTTCAAAAGCATCCTTTGCCGTCATCATCAAAATGGGGATGGATTCGCTTAGGTAGCGTATATCTTCCACAAGCTCATAGCCGTCTATATAGGGCATCATAATGTCTACAATAGCCATGTCAAAATGCTTTGTGTCCATAATGTCAAGGGCCTCTTTGCCGTCTTTTGCTAGGATGACTTCAAAGCCAGCGTCAATCAAAAAGGCTTCTATCAAGCGGCGAATGTTTTTGTCATCATCTACCACTAAAATCTTAAGCATGGTAATACCTCATTTCTATTGGAAGTGGTTGATTGTGTTTCCTTGTTTGGGATTGTAGAGAAATCGATTCGATATCGTCATCCCCAACCCTTGGTCGAGCCTTGCTCTTAGGCGAAACTTGATTGGGGATCTCACTAACATAACGTACAACCTAGTAAGCAATTAGTATAGGGAGATCCCCAGTCGAGCTGGGGATGACGATATGATATGTTAACTCAAATTTGACCTTGTAGGGAATGGATTTATCCATTCCGCTATTGGATTTGCACCTTTTTATCCTTCAGTAAGGCAAGACGGAGTGGATAAATCCACTCCCTACAACGGGATGATGAGGTAGAAGGACTCTTCTATTCGTATCTTAATGCCTCTACAGGGTCAAGCTTGGCGGCTTTTCTAGCGGGGTAAAAGCCGAAGAAAAGGCCAACAAACATGGAGAATACGACAGATATAGCTATGATGCTAAGAGACGGCAAGGTGCCATGCCCTAAGATAGAGGTTGCGATATACCCAAGCAACGCCCCAAAAGCAACACCTATAACCCCACCTACAAGGCATAAAACCATAGCTTCTATTATAAACTGCCGCAAAATGGCGGCGTTTTGTGCACCTAGTGCCTTTCTTGTGCCTATCTCTCTTGTCCTTTCGGTTATAGACACCAGCATAATGTTCATAACGCCAACGCCGCCAACTATGAGGGAGATGCCCGCTATAACTGCAATGCCTATAGACACCATGTCTATAATGTCTAAGATGGTTGTTAAAAAGGAATCGGTGCTTATGGTGGCGATTGTAAAGCGAGGGTTGTCGTCATAAAAATATGCAAAAAAGTCTCGTATTTGGGCGGTGAAGTATTCAAAATCAGTATCATGAGTGGCACGTATGACAAAGTTTCTATAGCCGCCCCCTACGCCTGCTATATAGCTTGCCGTTGTGATGGGTATATAAAAAGGGGTGATTGTAGGGGCGTCTTCATCTATGGCATGCATAGGGCCGCCAAAGCCTGGAAGGTCAGGTATGTCGGGTATGGTTGCGGCAAAATCATAAACACCAACCACTATAAAAGGGTGTTGAAAGCCCCCTAAGGTAACAAAAATCTCTTGCCCTATAGCTTCAGATAAATGGGTGTGATGGGGGAAAAACTCTTGGGCAAAATAATCGCTAATAACGGCGGCGTTGTTTATTTGCTCTAAATCGTCAGCGGTTAAAAAGCGACCCTCTAAAATATCTATACCGTGAGTGTCTAAAAAACCGCTATTTGTGCCTGTTAGAGATATATGGGTATAGGTGCTTGGCGAATATCTAACAAAGCTTTGCACAAAAGCCGTGCCTAGCACCTCTGTGGTGGAGATGGCAACGATATTTTCTTGATGCAGGGCATAAAGCTGCTCTATCATCTCGTCGGTTATAAGGTCATATTGAGTGGGCAGGGCTGCGGCCACGCCAAAGCCCCCCATGTGAGGGGCAGTGCCACCTTGAGGGCGAAGGGTTACGTTGATGTTGGCCGCACCCATTTGGTCTATTTGAGAAGAAAACATATGCCCCATAGCATCCCCTATGGTTACAATAGATATAACGGCAGAGATGCCGATTATGATGCCAAGGGTGGTTAAAAGAGAACGCATTTTGTTGGCTTTTAAGCCCTCAAGGGCTATTTGGATGCTTTCGAGCATAGGGTTACCTCTCCATCTTTTAAAGCTATTATGGCACCTGCCTCTTTTGCTAGGTTTTCGTTATGAGTTACTAAAATTATAGTTTTGCCATGGTTTTTATTTAAGTCATGAAAAATATCCATAATAAGGCGGCCTGTTGCGGTGTCTAACGCACCTGTGGGCTCATCTGCCAGTATAATGTCTGGGTCGTTTGCCAACGCCCTTGCAATGGCCACCCTTTGCTTTTGCCCGCCAGAAAGCTGGGATGGATGGTGCTTAAGGTGGCTTTCCATCTCTACTAGCTTTAGAAGCTCTATGGCTCTTTTTCGACGCTCGGCGGCGGCAATGCCTGCGTAAAACATGGGTATCTCCACATTACGCAAGGCAGAAGCCCTTGGAATGAGGTTGAAAGATTGAAAAACAAAGCCTATCTTTTTGTTGCGGATGTTTGCAAGCTCTTTTTGGTTTAAAAGGGTAGTGTCAATATTTGAAAGGGTATATTGACCAGATGATGGAGTGTCTAAAAGGCCAATTAGGTTCATCAAGGTGGATTTGCCGCTGCCTGAAGGGCCTATAATAGCCACAAACTCACCACTTTTTATGTTGATATCAATATTTTTTAAAGCCTCAAAGGCATTATCATCCATCTCAAAGGTTTTTGAGATGCTTTTCATTTGTATAAGGTTGTTTGTATGCATCTCGACCCTCCATTAACATAAGTTATGATAAGTATAGACAAAGTTTGTTAATTTTATATTAAATTTTAGCATAGTTGTTTATGAATATTTTTTGCATTTGGGTAAAGATTAAGCTATATGAAGATATCGCCTATATTAGATGAAAATATAAAATATATTGAAGACCTGTTTAAAGACGCAAACGACCTTGTTAAACGAAAGTTCCCCGTTGATGCTTCAAACAACCGCTTTGCCTATATTGTGTATATTGACGGCATGGCAGAGAGGGAGCAAGTAGAGGCAAATATAATGCGTCGTTTAACCGCAGGGGCTTTAAAGACCAACGAAGGTTTTTTTAACCACCCTATGTCTCTTTTAGATACCCTAAAAGAAGGCGGGATGACAACGGTAGACCTGCGAGAAGAGCCTGATATGAGCAAGGCTGTTCACTCTATTTTGTGTGGAGACACCATCATCTTTGCTGATGGGGCCGAGGTGGCGGTTATGGTTGCTACACGAGGCTTCCCTAATAGGGGCGTGCCAGAGACGGATATTGAGGTAGTTGTGCAAGGCTCTAATGAGTCTTTCTCAGAGGTACTTCGCTTTAGCACCGCTTTGCTCCGCCGTCGCTTAAAAGACAAGCATCTAAAAATCAAGCAAAGCATAGTGGGGGAGCGTTCGTCAACAGATATAGCTGTGTGTTATATGGCGGATGTGGTGCGGCCTGATATTTTGGCGGAGGTGGAGGCTAGGCTTGCAAATATAAGCGTTGATGGCATTTTAGACGCAGGGGCGTTGCAAGAGCTGATAGAGGATGATATAATGTCTCCCTTTCCTAAATGTCAAATAACCCAAAGGCCAGATAAGGCTGCAAGTGGGCTTATGGAGGGGCGAGTAGCTATTTTGGTGGATAACTCCCCCACGGCTATTTTGGTGCCTGCTACGCTAAATTCTTTCTTTCAAGCTAGTGAAGACTACTCTCAAGGGTGGGAGATAATGTCTTTAACCCGTATAATGCGTTTTATAGCGGCGTTTTTTGCCTTGGCCCTGCCTGGGCTTTATATAGCTATCACCACATTTCACCCAGATATGCTGCCTATGATATTGTCTTTTAAAATATCTGCAGCTAGGGATGCCATACCCTTCCCCGCTGTTGTGGAGATATTGATAATGGAGTTTGCCTTTGAGCTTTTGAGGGAGGCGGGCATAAGGTTGCCTAGGCCCGTAGGTAGCTCTATAGGGATTATAGGTGGCTTGATTGTAGGTGAAGCGGCTGTGTCTGCAGGTATTGTTAGCCCGTCGGTGGTTATTATTGTTGCTTTAACGGGTATAGCATCTTTTGCTATTCCAAACTACTCCCTCGTGTCAGCCTTTCGTTTGGCGAAATTTTTGATTTTAGCTTTAGCTGCAGCTTTGGGGCTTTTTGGCTTTTGGGCTGCTCTTATAATAATATTTATTCACTTGGCAAGTTTAAAAAGTTTTGGATTGCCCTATATGTTTCCTTTTGCATCGGGGGAGATAAACGGCTATGGAGATTTTAAAGACACGCTGTTTCGCCTGCCTGCAATGTTTATGAAAAAACGACCCATATATGCAAACCCTAAAGAAGAAGATAGGCAAGATTAGCATGTTGTGCCACCCCCTACTTGCCCCCTAAAGGGGGCAAGTAGGGGGTGGCGTTGGGGTGTTTGCCCTGCGGGCAAACACCCCAACGGGCGGGCTTCACTTCCCTCGTTTATGTAGTGTGTGAGCCCGCCCGCCGAAAAATATCGCCCCATGTAGCATAGAGGCATTAGGCTACCTTGTGCGTAAGCCCCCCTCGGAGAGGGGGGAAGTGCCACGAAGTAGGCACGGGGGGAGGCTTTTGTGATTAGCATAAAAACAAGGAGGAAAGTGTATGCCTTTTGCCAAAAACAATAAAATATCCCTTCGGCAGATGCAAGCCTTGCTTTTTTTAGAGGTTTTGGGCTTTGGGGTTTTGGTGGCCTTTCCTAATATAGCTGGCAGGCTAGGCCACGCTGGGTGGGTTGCTGTTATATTGTCTCTAGGTGTCGCCCTTTTGTTAACTTTGCTAATGTCTTCTTTAGGTTCTCGTTTTCAAGGGTTGAGCTTTCAAGAGTTTTGTAGCAAGCTTTTAGGCAAGCCTATAGGGGCTTTGGTGTGTGCGGTGTTTTTTGTTCGCCTTGCTATATTGGCTAGTGTATATTTGAATAAATTCGCAGAAGTCGTCAAAATAACAATGCTACCAAACACGCCAAATTATGTTGTAATAATCGCCATAGTTGCTCTTTGCGGGTATGGGGCTTCAAAAGGCATAGAAACTAGAGGAAGAGTTGCGGAGCTACTTGTATTGATAGCGGTGCTGCCCCTTGTTTTTGCTATCGCCATATTAGTGAGAGGGGCGGATTTTTCAAACCTCCTCCCCATAATCATCCACACAAACCCACAAGACATAGGCATTGCAACTTTTCATGGCATTTTTGCTTTTAACGGCTTAGAGTTTATCCTTCTTATGGCGCCTTTTGTGGCAAACCCAAAAAACATGAGAAAATCAGCCGTTAAAATCGTGCTAACCATGGGCATATTTATGGTGGCTATAACCACACTTGCCATAGCTAGGTTTGGGCAAAGCATAAACAACTACACCAACCCTATATTAAAAATGCTAGACACCATAAGCTTTCCAGGCACTGCTGTTGACCGCCAGGGGGCGTTTATTATGGCTTTTTGGGTTATATCTGCCTATGCCATTATCAATGCTTGCTTGTTTTTTGCGGCAGAGATTTTAAAGGATATGGCTAAAAAAGAGCACAACAAAAGGTTTTTATGGCCTTGTATGCTTTTGGTGGTTGTTTTGGCCCTTGTGCCGAGGGATTTTTATGTGATAAATATGATGTTAGGCGTTGCCACTATGGCGGCTATACCTTTTATCTTGTTGATAGCTAAAGCATTGCGTAAAAAAAGGGGGTTTTAGGGATGAAAAAAAGAGCGTGGACATTTAAAATAATAACCACATGCCTTGTTTTGGCGGCGTTGGTTAGCTTTAATTGGGATAGGCAAGAGATTGAAAACAGAGCCTTTGTGATGGCTATGGGTATTGATATTATCGAGGATGATGATAACCCGTTTTTAGTGTCTTTTTCTATAGTGGATGTGCTTAAGCTGGATGAGAACGAGGGTAAAAACATAATGCACACCACCCAAGCACCCACCCTTGAAGTGGCCTTAAGCGAGACATCAGCAAAAACCAGCCAAAAAATGTATTTTGCCCACACTAAAGCTATTGTGCTTGGCGAAGGTGTTTTATCAAATGGTGATGTAGCTGAAGGGGTGATAGACACCCTGAGGAGTAGGGCAGATGTAAGCTTAACCACCATTTTAATGGCAAGTGAAGGCAAGGCTAAAGACATTATAGAGGCAAAAACCCAAAAAGATGGTTGCTTAGGGCTTTATCTTGCTGATTTTTATAATAAAGACAATGTAAACACAGCAGCCCATGTGATGAGGGTGGATTTGAAAAGCTTTAAGGCAGATTGCCTGTTGCCTTTGGTTACTCTGGCGGCAGATGAAAAAGATGATAAGGATAATGATAAAGACGAAGTACAAGAGCTTGAAGTTTGTGGAGTGGCAGCTTTGAAAGGCTTTGAGCTTGTAAGATATATACCTCAAGATGACTTGGGGGGGCTGGTGTGGGTTAAAGCAAACGCTAGTGGTGAGCATGTGGCCGTGGAGGGCACAACCCTGAAGATAGAGAGAAGCAAAAGCAAGATAGATTTTATTGAAAATGAAAGTAGGCTTTATTGTTATATAAATGTAGACGCCGCTGGGAATATTTTGGAGAGAGGCTCATTTAAAGAGGCAAAGCTCTTTGAGGAGAAAATCAAAAAAGAGATAGAGGGCTTGCTGGCATTTCTTCAAAAAGAAGGGGCGATAGACGCTTTTGGTTTTTTAGGGGATTTGAAAAAGAAAGAGCCGAACCTATATAGGCAATATAGGGATGATTTTATGAAAGATGTGGTGTTTGTGGTGGGTGTGGATTTG
>WQVB01000014.1 GCA_009781815.1 Defluviitaleaceae bacterium | reverse complement strand
TCAAAAGGGCTGTCGACTGGCCTCGGGGATGAGGGCGGCTTCGCACCTGACCTTGCCACGGCGGATGATGCTTTAGATTTGATTTTAGAGGCTATCAAAATAAGCGGCTATGAAGCTGGCAAAGACATTAAACTTGCCCTAGATGCTGGTGCGTCTGAGCTTTATAAAGATGGCAAATATCACTTTGAGGGTGAGTCTAAAATGAAAGGCGAGGCGGTAACCCGCACGGCGGAGGAGCTTGTGCAATTTTGGGAAGATTTGTGCAACAAATACCCCATATGCTCTATTGAAGACGGCCTTGACGAAAACGATTGGGAGGGCTGGCAGCTCCTCACCCGCCGCTTGGGAGGTAAAATCCAGCTGGTGGGGGATGACCTTTTTGTAACCAACACGGAAAAGCTTACAAAGGGCATAGAAATGGGCGTTGCTAACTCCATCTTGATAAAGGTAAACCAAATAGGTACACTAACGGAAACCTTTGAAGCTATCGAGATGGCTCACCGCAACAAAATGACGTCCGTCATATCCCACCGCTCAGCAGAGACGGAAGACAGCATTATAGCCGATATAGCCGTGGCTGTAAATGCAGCTCAAATAAAAGCAGGTGCCCCAGCCCGCTCTGATAGGGTTGCAAAATATAACCAACTGCTACGCATAGAAGAAGAGCTACAATAAAAACAAAAAACAGCCCTTGCTCAATTGGGCTGTTTTTTGTTTTATGTACCTATTTCTTTTCTTTATGAACGTGGTTCCAGCAGATTTGACCGATTATGGGTATTTTGATGGCTTTACCTACTGCGGCTGTGAGCATGAGGAAGAGCCATGTGGCTACCGTAACGATTGCGATAAAGCTGCCTACAACCCTAAATATCCAACCCAAAATGGGGATGATGGATAAAACCCCTATTGTGGTGCCTACTAATGCCATTAAGATGAAAAAGACGATAGATTGCAAAGCGGCAAAGCGAACGAATTTATTTTCTCTTTCCATAACGAGAACCATTATGCCTGTGATGAAAAAGAAAGAATATGCAACAAGGGCTGCCATTTTTTCGTTAAGATCGAATACTGATGTTTTTTTCTCCATTTTGTTACCTCCATTTTTGGGGATTATTAGGCCTGTTCCGAAACTGCTTCACACAATTTTTTTCACTTAACGCTATCATCGCTTTTTCAGAAAAGCCACTGAAAAAGCGATTGTCGCTCCAAAATTGGTTCAGCAAGGTTTCGGAGCAGGTCTATTCTTGTATTGCACTTAGGCGGTTTCTTGCTGCGTTTGCCCTTGGTGATGCTGGAAAGTCATCCAAAAGGGCTTGATAATGGGAAATAGCTAAGGGTATGTCTTCGTCATTTTCAGCTATACGCCCTAAGAGATATAATATGTTGCCGCCTACGTTGCTGGCGGGCGTGGAAAGGTCTAGGCCACGCTCTAAAGCTATGCGTGCATCTTCAAAGTTGCCTGCGTTAAAAAGGGCTTGCCCTTGGGTGTTGTAATGCTGCTCTGCAAGGGGTATGGCGGCTTGAAGGGTTTGGGCATATAGCACCATCAAGTCTTCAGGCAGGCGTAAAACGTCTACTTGATCAAGGCTGATTAAGGCTTGAGCTGGCTGGCCGCCTTCAAGAAGGGTTGCTGCCTCTTGCGTCCATATTTGGTGTTGGAGGCTCAAAAAGGCATCATGCTCTGTTTGGTTATCTAGCATAAGGTTGGCTACTTGCTCTTCAAGGTCTTGTATATCTTGGTTTAGGCCATGCACTACCCCTGCGTGCCTTTGCTCTTGGGCGGCTTGCCCTGATATTAGATTTGAAATCTCTTCATCTCTATCAGACAACATGCCAGGGAAAATCAACAAATGCATAAACAAAAACATGATAACCATGCCTACAACAGCATATATAATGCTAGAAAAAGTTGATATTTTGGAGAGGGGCTTGCCAGCTCTTAAAGCAAAAGGGTTTGGGTTTGTTTCTTGCGGTTTGTTTGAGGCGTCTTGCTTTGTTTTTGACGCACCCGCTGTCGCTGGCTTTTGTTGGGCGGTTTTCTTTTGAGGCACATAGTCTCTCTTAAACAGCTCTTTGTAATATCTTTGTGATGCTTTGTTGCCCTTGTCTATAGCCAATGCCTTCTCCACAAGGGCAGATGCTCCTTGCCTGTCGCCACTTTTAAGGTGGCAAAGGGCGAGTAAATTTAGAGCGTCAACAAAATTAGGCACAATGTCTATAGCTCGCTTAAGGCAAATGGATGCTAGATCTTCGCTAGATTGATGAACATATGCCAAGGCCTCGTTATACTTTGCCAGCCCTTCAGAGCACCTCTCTAGCAAGAGGGGGTTGTTTTCTATAGCTTCTAGGTATTTTTGGGCGTGGTTATCGTCTTTTTTGTAGCTAGAGCTGATTATCCACTCTTTTAGGGCTTCTCCTACTCTGCCTACGTTATAATAACACAAGCCAAGCAAATTCCTAGCCAGTGTGTTTTTCTTGTTTATGCTGATGGAGCGGTCTAAAAAGGCTATGGCCATTGTCATATCGCCGCTGTTGGCGTGTTTTAGACCTATGTTGTAGTATTTGTTTGAAAACCTAACTGCAAAGCTGTGTAGAGTGCTATCAATCTTCATCAGCATTACCTCTTGCGTTGTTTTTGGCGGATAGGTGTTGCAACAGCTCTACAATATCCTCCACATCGCCAACTTGGGCGATTTCACCTTCAATATTGTCTATCTCTAAAACAGGAGCATATTTTTTAAGCTCTTTTTGAAAATCTATCATATGGCTTTGCCTCCCCCTTCTTGTTTTAAAACTCGGCGTATGTCTCCCGCCAGGTATAGCGAACCTGTGCATAGTATCACGCCATTTTTGCATGTTATATCTTTAGCTATTTTTAATGCTTTGCTACAATCATCTTCTAAAAAAACTTGCCCATCAAAACTTCTAAGAGAGCTTGCTAGAGCCTGTGTTGAAGCTGCCTTGAAATCATAAACAGGCTTGGTAAAAACTATTTTGCTGGCTATAGCCGCTAGGGCGTTTATCATTTCATCAAACTCTTTATCCGCCAAAACCGCCACCAAAAGGGTGATGCTTTGATTAGGAAATAGAGCCTTCATGTTTTTGATACAGGCTGCCACCCCTTGCATATTGTGAGAGCCTTCAAGGACTATTGGAGGGTTGCTTTTTACAATCTCCATCCTGCAAGGGTGTTTGGCGTTTTTTAAGCCTTTTTGTATATGCTCTATCTGGATGTTAAGCCCCAAGTCTCTCAAAGCTATGCAGGCCGCAAGGGCTGTTTTGGCGTTTTCTACTTGATAATCACCCACAAGACCTAGGGTGATAGGCAAGGGAGGTGCATCAGGCAGGTGGGCTACAAAGCTTGAGCCATCAACACCCATCTCTAAAGAGGTGATGAGTATGCCTTTTGCTAGGTATTGCTTAGCTTTTGCTGCATCTGCCATTTGGTTAAAAATGCCGCCTACGAGGGCTTGGTCGTCATGAAGGGCTACGGGGCGGTTCGGCTTGATTATGCCGCCTTTTTCCTTCGCTATCTCCTCAATTGTGTTGCCGAGAAGAGCCATATGGTCCATCCCGATAGACATGATGACGGAAAGCAGGGGAGAGGTAATAACATTGGTGCTGTCTAGCCTGCCGCCAATGCCAACCTCTAACAGGAGGATGTCAACCTCTTTTTTGTAAAAATATATAAAGGCCAAAAGCGTCCATATTTCAAAAAAGGAGAAACTATCGCCCCCATCAAACATCTGGCTGCTTATGTGGGCTATATGCCCCATAATGGCTGTAAAATCCTCATCGGTTATCATGGCATCGTTTATTGTGAGCCGCTCGTTAAAAACCTCCATATGAGGGGAGGTAAAAACCCCAACTTTAAGCCCGCTAGCGTGCAAAATGCTTGCCATAAGCTTGCAAAAGCTACCCTTGCCGTTGGTGCCTGCCACATGGATGATTTTTAGTTTTTCTTGAGGGTTGCCAAAGGCTGCTAGGGCTTGCAAAAGTGCCCCATGCCCCTTTTTGCGACCCTCTCCAAAACTGGCGAATAGATAGGCCTGTGCTTGTTCAAAATTCATAATAATTCTCCAGTCAAAATAGAGAGTTTGTGCCATCTAGCGTCGACAATGTCATCCTGAACCCTAGGTTGAGCCCTGCTCTTTGGGCGAAACTTGATTCAGGATCCCCTTCCTTCCTGAATTATTCAGACTAGAAAGGGAGGGGATCCTCCTAATGCTAGGTTGTATGCCATGCTAGTGAGATCCCGTGTCAGGCACGGGACACATCGTTCCAATTTACCAATCACTTAAGCTCGTCATTGTGGATCTGTAGGTTGATGCCCTCAGCTGATCCCGATTTTAAGCGAAACTTGGCTTTAAGTGAAACAAGTCCGCAACAGCCTTGTAACGAAACCAAAAAACATCAAACTCCAGCCTGCCCCGCACTCCGATGCGGGGTCATCCCGTGCTTGACACGGGATCTAATTGGAGAAGGGCAGGCTTAGTTGGGTATGCACTAAACCACATAGATCCCGTGTCAAGCACGGGATGACGACACTTAGGTTCGTTTCGCTACAAGCCTAATGACGAATAAGGGATGTCGGTCCACTTTGCCCACTCCCTCACACCATCTCAATTTGTGTCAAGTGCAAATGATAATTTCACTCACTTCACTCACTAGCACTATTTAAACTTTAACACTAAAGGCACAAAACTCACTAAATTACAATGATGCAAGTTGACCACGTGCCAACGCCAGCATCTCTTTATATTTCGCCTCTTTGGCACGTTCTTCTTCTATAAGCTCTGGCTTTGCTTTGCTTAAAAAGCCTTGATTTGCAAGCTTTGACGCTACCCTTGCCACCTCATCTTCAAGCTTTTTGATTTCTTTTGTTAGACGCTCACGCTCTTTGTCAAAGTCGACCAAATCTGCCAGCGGCATAAAAATTTCAGCGGAAGCCACAACTAGAGACACCGCATTGTCATCTATGCCAGTTTTATTATCTTGCACTATAACCTCAGATGCTGATGCTAAAGCCACTATATGACCGCTTCCAGCCTCAAAAACCCCTCTAACAGCTTGGTTGCTAGCCACAACATACACCGCTGCTTTACGAGAGGGGGGTATGTTCATTTCTGACCTTAGGTTTCTAATGGCTTTGATAGCCTCTTTTATCTGCTCCACATCTTGCTCCTCTTTGGCAAAGTTTAGAGCATCACTAGCTATTGGCCAGCTTGCAACCACCACGCTCTCCCCAAAGCCAAAGCTTTGGAAAATCTCGTCGGTTATAAAGGGAGAGAAGGGGTGGAGCAGCTTTAAGGTTGCCTCTAGCACGTGGCAAAGGGTGGCGATGGCAGCTGGCCTTGTAGGGTCATCTGCGTTATAAAGGCGAGATTTTACCATCTCTATATACCAATCGCAAAGCTCGTCCCAAGCAAAGTCGTTTATTTTCTGGGCGGCAAGGCCAAGGTCATAATTATCAAGGTTTTGGGTTACCTCGGCTATAGTGGCGTTGCATTTAGAGATTATCCACCTATCCGCCGTGGTTAGGCTATCCATCACGTTATCAAGAGTCGGAATATCACCCTCACCAACATTCATAGCAATAAAGCGTGAAGCATTCCAAATTTTGTTTAAAAAGTTACGGGCAGCCTCTACCTTGTCGATATAAAAACGCAGGTCATTACCCATGCTGTTGCCTGTAGAAAGGTAGAAGCGTAGGGCATCTGCGCCATATTGCTCTACAATGTCCAGCGGGTCAATGCCATTGCCTAGGGATTTTGACATTTTGCGACCTTGCTCATCTCTCATCATGCCGTGGATAAGCACATCTTTAAAGGGTAGCTCCCCCATAAACTCTTGCCCTGAGAAAACCATGCGGATAACCCAAAAAAATAGTATCTCATAGCCGCAACATAGCACATCTGTTGGGTAAAAATATTTTAAATCTTCGCTATCTTCACCAGGCCAGCCTAGGGTAGAGAAAGGCCATAGGGCCGATGAAAACCATGTGTCAAGGTTATCTTCATCTTGCTTTAGGTTTGTGCTTTGGCATTTTGGGCAAGCTGCTGGAGGCTCTTTCGCAACGGTGATATGCTCACAACACCCACAATGATAGGCGGGAATACGATGCCCCCACCAAAGCTGGCGAGAAACGCACCAATCCTTTATATCTTCAAGCCAATGGGTATATACCTTGCCAAAACGAGGTGGTACTATGTTTAAGTTGCCATCTTGATAGGCTTTAAGGGCTGGGGCTGCAAGGCTTTCCATCTTCACAAACCATTGAAGCTTGTTTAAAGGCTCTACAACATCCTTACAGCGGTCGTGAGTGCCAACGGAGTGGGTGATATCTTCTTTTTTTATGAAAAGCCCAAGACCATCCATCTCATCAACTATTTTTTTGCGGGCCTCATAACGGTCAAGGCCTTGATATGCCCCACCGCTTTCGTTTATTGTTGCGTCGTCATTCATTATGTTTATCTTTGGCAGGTTGTGCCTTGCACCCAGCTCAAAGTCATTAAAATCATGTGCTGGGGTGATTTTAACCATCCCCGTGCCAAAATCCATCTTCACATATCTATCGGCAACAATGGGGATTTCACGGTCTAAAATAGGCATAATGGCAAGCTTGCCAACAAGATGCTTGTATCGCTCATCATCAGGGTGAACGGCTATGGCTACGTCCCCCAGCATGGTTTCTGGGCGGGTTGTGGCAAATGTGGCATACTCACCATCCATACCTTTGATAGGGTATTTAAAGTGCCAAAAGCCGCCTTGCTTATCCTCATGCTCCACTTCCGCATCAGAGATAGAGGTGTTGCATTTTGTGCACCAGTTTACCAAACGCTCACCACGGTAGATAAGCCCTTTTTCGTAAAGGCGAACAAAAACCTCAACCACCGCCTTAGAGCAGCCCTCATCCATGGTGAATCTAGCACGGTTCCAATCGGCAGATATGCCCATCTTCTTGATTTGCTCTATAATTTCGTTGCCATATTTATCATTCCATTGCCAAGCACGCTCCATAAAGCCATCACGACCTAGGTCGCTTTTCTTTACGCCGTCTTTTGCCATGTCTTCAACAATCTTTACCTCGGTGGCGATTGCCGCGTGGTCTGTGCCTGGCATAAGTAGGGCGTTGTAGCCCTGCATACGCTTAAAGCGAGTTAGCACGTCGATAATCGTACCTTCAAAGGCGTGCCCCATATGGAGGCGGCTGGTGATGTTTGGAGGAGGCATCATGATTGTGTAGGGCTTTTTGCTTTGGTCTACCTTGGGGCTAAAATAGCCCTTTTCAAGAGACTGGGCATAAAGCTTATCTTCCACGGCTTTTGGGTTGTATTTTGTATCCATATGTGCCTCCTATATTTTGTCTTCGTGCTTCATACTGGGCTGTATGCCCTTGTTTTCTTGGTATTTGCCTTTGTAGCTCTCATAATCACCTTCGATTTTGTGATAATATATTTGGCAAATTCTCTCATTTGGGTAGATTTTGATAGGGTGGATGCAATAGATCTCTAGCGTCCAAAAGCCTGCAAAGCCAATATCTCCAAAACCTGCAGTTACGTGGATAGACATGCCAAGGCGGCCAATAGAGCTGCGGCCTTCAAGCATAGGTACATAGCCGTTTAGTGTCTCGGTGAACTCTACCGTGCTGCCTAGGTAAAGCTGCCCAGGTTGTAACACATAGCCCTCTTCAGGGATAATGATTTCTTTGGTGGGTAGGGGGTTTTTCATATCAAGATGCCCCCCCGCTGGTATGTCATAAACTTGTAAGATGTTGTTTAACCGCAAGTCATAGCTGTTTGGCCCCGCTTGTGATGGGTCAAAAGGTGTGATGCGAATATCTTTACCCTCTTGTGCCTTTTTTATAATTTCTAATCCTGATAGTATCATGGTTTGTTGCTCCCCTCTCGTATCTTGTCATACTTTTTACTAACATCGTCATCCTGAGCCACCCCTACCGTCATCCTGAGCTTGACTCAGGATCTACTTGGGTTAGGGCAAAATTCACATCCACCCTGCACTCAAATCCCTCCAAGTGGAATTTTCCTTCTTCACAAGAGCATCTTTATACTCCCTTTTCCAAGCTTTAAGTTGCTTTTCTCTTTTAATTGCATCATCAATAGAATTATATTCCTCAAAATACACAAGCTTCACGCAGTTGTATTTAGATGCAAAACCATCAATATTGACATTATTTCGATGCTCCCATATTCGCCGTTCTAGATTGCTTGTAACACCGATGTATAGAGCGACATTATTTTTTGCTTGACATGAAGTATACATAGGCACTCATGCTTGATATCTCCTCTGATTGCCCTGCCACAATCCTAAGCCACTCCTACATCATCCTGAACCGCCCCTACCGTCATCCTGAGCTTGACTCAGGATCTACTTCGATCTGGATACAACCCCAATTAAGCCTGCCCAAACCCACATAGATCCTGAGTCAAGCTCAGGATGACGGTAGATGGGAGATCAGGACGACGGTAGGGGAGTAGGATCGTGATTCTACTTTTTCTTAAGCACCTTCTTCAAATAATGCCCCGTGTATGATTTCTTAACCTTTGCCACCTCTTCGGGTGTACCTTGGGCTATAACCATACCGCCGCCATCGCCCCCTTCAGGCCCCATGTCGATTATATGGTCGGCAGCTTTTATAACGTCAAGGTTATGCTCAATAACAACCACGCTGTTGCCGCCATCTGTCAAGGTTTGGAGGATGTCCACAAGCTTGTGAACATCCGCCACATGCAGCCCCGTCGTTGGCTCATCTAACACATAAATGGTGCGGCCTGTAGCTCGTTTAGATAGCTCAGTAGCCAGCTTAACACGCTGTGCCTCTCCGCCAGATAAGGTTGTGGATGATTGCCCAAGCTTTATATAGCTTAGCCCCACATCATACAAGGTTTGTATCTTTTCCCTCAAACGGGGCAGGTTTTCAAAGAAAACCAAGGCACTCTCAACTGTCATATCTAGCACATCAAAGATGGTTTTGCCTTTGTATTTAACCTCCAAAGTTTCACGATTATACCGCTTGCCGCCGCAAATCTCACAAGGCACAAACACATCGGGGAGGAAGTGCATCTCTATCTTTATTATACCATCCCCGTGGCAGGCCTCACACCTGCCGCCCTTTACGTTAAAAGAAAAGCGACCTTTTTGATAGCCTCTCACCTTAGCCTCTGGCGTTTGGGTAAACACATCACGCACCAAATCAAACAAGCCAGTGTAGGTGGCGGGGTTAGAGCGTGGGGTGCGGCCTATTGGGCTTTGGTCTATATTTATTATTTTGTCAAGATGCTCTTTTTGACCTTCAATATCTGCATGCTTGCCAGGCTTGCCTTTGGCTCGGTTTAAATCTCTAGCAAGCCTTTTATACAAAATCTCATTAATCAGCGAGCTTTTGCCACTACCACTAACGCCTGTAACAGCCACAAGCACCCCAAGGGGCAGCTCTACATTAATATTTTTAAGGTTGTTTTCAGCCGCACCTGTGATGAGGAGCTTTTTGTCGGTGATAGGGCGGCGGTTTTTAGGCACTTCTATCGCCTTGCGGCCACTCATATATGCACCTGTTAGGCTGTCTTTGTCTTTCAAAATGCCAGCCACATCACCTGAGTAGACTATATGCCCCCCGTGGTAGCCTGCACCTGGGCCTATGTCTACAATATGGTCTGCCTCCAGCATGGTGTCTTCGTCATGCTCCACCACAATAAGGGTGTTACCAAGGTCTCGCAGGTGTTTTAGGGTTTTTAGGAGCTTATCATTGTCTCGCTGGTGAAGACCGATTGAAGGCTCGTCCAAAATATACACAACCCCTACAAGGCCGCTGCCTATTTGGGTTGCAAGGCGTATACGTTGTGCCTCACCACCCGAAAGGGTAGCTGCAGAGCGGGCAAGGGTCAAATACTCCAACCCCACATCCACCAGAAAGCCAGCACGAGCATTTATTTCTTTGAGGATGCGGTCTGCAATAGACATTTGAACATCACTTAGAGTAAGCTCTTTAAAGAATTTCGCCAAATTTGCCACAGGCATAGTGGTGATATCTGCAATGTTTACATCAGCAATTGTAACCGCTAAAATCTCAGGGCGGAGGCGTTTGCCCTTACAACATGGGCACTCTATATTAGTTATCAGCGTGTCATATTGCTGCCTTGCCCAGTCGCTTGTGGTCTCTTTATAGCGGCGACTGAGGATGTTTATAACCCCTTCAAATTCGTTCATATACCTACCGCTGCCATATTCTATAGGTATAGCCTCGCCATCTGTGCCATATAGCACGATATTGCGTATCTCTATTGGCAGCTTTTTGAAAGGTGTTGTCAATTTAAAGCCATAATGCTTAGCGAGGGATTCAAACACATTGGCGATGCCCCAGCTGTTTTTATCCATAACCGTTTGCCCAAAGCCCATAGCGGCTATAGCCCCATGAGATATAGACAGGCTATCATCAGGTATAACCAGCTCAGGGTCAAACTCCATTTTGTAGCCAAGGCCAGCACACTCTCCACAAGCCCCTTGAGGGTTGTTGAAAGAAAACATGCGAGGCTCTATGCTGGCGAGAGACACGCCGTGGTCTGGGCAGGCAAAGTTTTGAGAGAAGTTGAGGATTTCGTCGCCGTTAACATCTACCATCATCACCCCATCCGTTAGCCCCATCACCGTTTCCACGGATTGAGAGAGGCGAGCCTCTATACCAGCTTTAACAACTATTCTATCCACCACAACCTCGATATTGTGGCGTTTGGTTTTGCTAAGCTTGATGCCCTCTGCAAGCTCTAAAATCTCCCCATTAACACGCACACGAGAGTATCCATCACGCTGGGCTTCTTCAAACACCTTTTGATGCTCGCCCTTTCTATCACGCACCACGGGGGCCAAAAGCTGTATACGACTGCCCTCGGGCAGCTCAAGTATCTTATCCACAATTTGGTCGATAGATTGGCGTACAATCTCTTTGCCGCAAGTTGGGCAATGAGGCGTGCCAACACGGGCATAAAGCAGGCGGAGGTAGTCATAAATCTCCGTTACGGTGCCCACGGTAGAGCGGGGGTTTTGGTTGGTGCTCTTTTGGTCGATAGATATAGCAGGGGAGAGGCCATCAATACTGTCTACATCAGGCTTTTCCATCTGCCCTAAAAACTGGCGGGCATAGCTTGATAAGCTCTCCATATAACGCCTCTGCCCCTCGGCATAAAGGGTCTCAAAAGCAAGGCTAGACTTGCCGGAGCCGGAAACGCCTGTAAAAACAACCAAAGCATCCCTTGGAATCTCTAGGTCTATATTTTTTAAATTGTTTTCTCTTGCACCTTTTATCACTATTTTTTGCATTATTCATTTACTCCTAAATTTATTTCTTCCAGACTATATGACCGTTGATGCCATTTTCTTCGTAAAATTCTAAAACTTGAGTTGAAAGTTTCAATAAATCTTCATCATTAAACTTTTTAGCATATTCATAAAAGCCAATAAACATCTTCTTACCAGTCTCGGTTTGGCCTAGATTTTTCTTTCTAAAATTATGCATGCTACACAAAACTTGACCATTCTCTATAACGGCTTTGCCGCCTTTATCTCTCGGCTTGATGTGGTCAACGTGAAGCTCAACCCCATCCTTCTTGCCTGCTCCGCATATAACGCATTTATAGTCATCACGTTTTAGAATTTCCTGCTTTTGTTTAGAAGTGAAATCTTCCAAATCACCTCTCGTATGTGCTACTTGAGGGTCATATCTATAAATTCCTTTAGCAACTTTTATCAAGAACCCTTTTTGGTGTAAACTCCTAATACCTCTATCAGGGTCTCGAAAGACTGCACCTGTTCTATTGAGCCATTCATTAGTTAGCCAATCCACCGCCTCGGTGTGGGGTACATCTCTATTAGGGTTTTTCTCAAAAAGCTCTCGTATAAGCCCTAACTGAGTAATGTTGTTTGCAGCCATCTAGCGTCCTCCTCATTGACATCTTTTGAATAACCTTCACCATTTGTTGTTATGAACTCTTTGAGCTGATAGGCTATAGATTTGATAACTGGCACAGCTACACTATTGCCCATCTGCCTGTACATTTGCGTCCTCGACACGGGGAACTTGAAGGATGAGGGAAAGCCCATGATGGCCTTACACTCACCCTCTGTTAGAAGGCGTATCCGCCCGCTATCTTTTACAAAGGTGCCTGTTAAGCGTTGTATTTTATGATAGGTAGAGCATAGAGTTTTGACGGCTATATCTGATGTTTCATCTATAATTTCTGGTCGGCCGTCTTGTTTTTTGAACAGATATTTCTCTATGATATGGTCAGATATTGCATAGCCTTCTGCACTTTTTTCTACAAACTTGCCGATACTTTGATAGGATGCTTTAGGTTTTTGATAGTTAAACTTCTTATCATAATCTTTATGAACACCAACAAAATACACACGATTACGCTTTTGTGGCACACCATAATCTGATGCGTTTAGGTCGAGGTCTGTTGTATAATAACCCGCTGCATCTAATTCTTCTAAAATGGCTTCAAAAGCCTTGCCTCTCTCAATGGTGCGTATGCCTGGCACATTCTCTAATAAAAATGCATTGGGTTGCTTGTCGTTTAAAATTCTCAAAATCTCAAAAAACAAATTACCTTGTGTTTCATGTTCAAAGCCCTGTCTTTTGCCAATTGTGCTAAAGGGCTGACAAGGAAATCCGCCCGCCAATATATGGTGATTAGGAATTTCGCTAGATGCAACTTTTGTGATGTCCCCATGCGGGGCTTCTCCAAAGTTAGTAGCATAGGTTTGGGCGGCAAATTTATCCCACTCTGATGAGAAGACACATTCCATGCCATGTGCTTCAAAGCCTAACCTTATGCCACCTATGCCAGCGAACAAATCTATAAATTTTATCTTATCCACACATACCCTCCTTTTCTTACAACATCTTCTTAGCTTGCAGCACCTTATCCCGTAGCATGGCGGCGACTTCAAAGTTAAGGTCTGCCGCTGCTTGCTTCATTTGTTTTTCAAGCCCTTTTATGTGGGCTATAAGCTCTGCTCTATCCATGGATTCTGGGTCTTTTGCCAGCTTGCCGTCTTTCTTTTTTGGAGTTGCTACTGACGTTGTGGCTTGGATGATATCGTGAACTTTTTTGTGGATGGTTTGGGGGGTGATGCCGTTTGCCTCGTTATATGCCATTTGGATGCCTCGCCTGCGGGCGGTTTCGCTAATGGCATATTCCATAGAGCGGGTTATGCGGTCGGCATACATTATAACCCTGCCGTCGCTGTTTCTAGCGGCTCTACCTATGGTTTGCACCAGGGAGGTTTCGGAGCGGAGGTAGCCCTCTTTATCAGTATCTAAAATAGCCACAAGTGCCACCTCGGGGATGTCTAGGCCCTCCCGCAGCAGGTTTAT
>WQVB01000013.1 GCA_009781815.1 Defluviitaleaceae bacterium | reverse complement strand
TAATTGGGTGTCCACTATCATACATAGATCCCGTGTCAAGCACGGGATGACGGTAGGGGTGTGGATGACGACTAGGGATAACTATGCTAATGTTTTGTGAATTTAGATGGATAGCTACTAGCCGTTATTATGGGCTTCAATTGGTGTCATTGCGGACTTGATCCGCAATCTCACTTATACTAATTGCTAAAAAGTAACGATTGCAGACCTAGAGATTGCGGATTAAGTCCGCAATGACGAACCAAGTAATCCGCAATGACGAATGACGAGAGGTAATCAAATGGACGAAAATATAAACAAAATTGTAAATGCAAATATAGCGGATGAGATGAAGAAATCTTATATCGACTATGCTATGAGTGTTATAGTTGCTCGTGCCCTGCCTGATGTGCGAGACGGCTTAAAGCCAGTTCACAGGCGTATTTTATATTCTATGAACGAGCTTAACCTAGAGCCTAGCAAGCCCTACAAAAAATGTGCCCGTATAACGGGTGATGTTATGGGTAAGTATCACCCCCATGGTGATGGTGCTATTTACGACGCATTGGTGCGTATGGCACAAGATTTCTCTTTACGCTACCCTCTTGTGGATGGCCACGGTAACTTTGGCTCTATGGATGGAGACGGGGCTGCAGCCCCCCGTTACACCGAGGCTAGGCTATCTAAAATAGCTATGGAAATGATAACGGATATTGAAAAAAACACGGTGGATTTTGCACCAAACTATACCGAAGAGCTTAAAGAGCCTAAGGTGATGCCTGCCCGCTACCCTAACCTGCTTGTTAATGGCTCGTCAGGCATTGCGGTGGGCATGGCTACAAACATCCCTCCTCATAATTTAAATGAGATTATCGACGCTGTTGTTAAGCTTATTGATGATAAAGTTGAAACTGGCGAAGATACCGACATTAACGACCTTTTGAGAATTGTTACTGGCCCAGACTTCCCCACGGGGGCTAATATACTTGGTATGAGCGGCATTAAATCAGCCTATCTTACTGGCCGTGGGCGAGTGGTGATGCGTGCTTCTTGTGAGATTGAGCCTATGCCAGGCCACGCTGGGCGTGAGATAATCGTTATTAGAGAGATGCCTTATCAGGTAAATAAAGGCAAGGTGCAAGAAAAGATTGCAGACCTTGTAAAAGATAAAAAAATCGACGGCATATCAGATATACGTGATGAAAGTGATAGAAACGGCGTGCGTGTGGTGATAGAGCTTAAAAAAGACGCTAACGCCAATGTAGTGCTTAACTTGTTGTATAAGTATACCCAGCTGCAAGAGAGCTTTGGGGTAAACATGCTGGCGTTGGTAAATGGCGAGCCTAAGGTGTTAAACCTTAAACAGGTGCTTGTCCATTATCTTGACCACCAAAAAGAGGTTGTAACCCGCCGCACCCAGTTTGACTTAGATCGCGCCGAAAAGCGTAAACACTTGGTTGAGGGCTTTTTAAAGGCACTTGATTTTATTGACGAGATTATCGCCATCATCCGAGGTAACCGTGAGGTTAGTGGAGAGAACGGCTCTAAAGCTATCATAATGGAGCGTTTTGGCTTTACCCAAGCCCAAGCAGACGCCATTGTTGAGATGCGTTTACGTAACCTTTCGGGCCTTGAGCGTGAAAAGCTGCAAGATGAGTTTAACAAGCTGATGGAGGTTATCGCTTATTTACAGTCGATTTTAGCGGATGAGCATAAGCTTTTAGGGGTTATTAGAGATGAAATCATCATCGTGAAAAATAAATTTGGCGATGAGAGACGCACCAAAATCCTACATGATGATGGTGAAATAGACATAGAAGACCTTATTGACGAGGAAATATGCGTTATCACCCTAACCCATTTGGATTATGTGAAACGAACAACCCTTGACACCTACAAAACCCAAAGCCGTGGCGGCCGTGGGGTGCTTGGGCTTACAACTCGTGATGAAGATATTATCAAGAAGATTTTCATATCTTCAACCCATGATGATGTGCTGTTTATCACCACCAGAGGGCGAGCCCATAAGCTAAGGGCTTATCAAATACCTGAATCAGGCAGGGCGGCAAAGGGCAACGCTATTGTTAACCTTCTCAACCTTAATAGTGATGAAAAAGTGGCGGCTGTTATCACCGCTAATGACTATACAAAGGGCTATTTGACCATGATAACCCGCCAAGGCATCATCAAGCGTACACCATTTTCAGCCTTTGAGAAAATCAACAAAAATGGTCTTTTGGCCCTGAATATTAAAGATGGCGACTCCTTAGAATTTGCCCTGCATACCACAGGTGAAGAAGAAATCTTCATGGCTAGCCATAAAGGTAAGGGTATACGCTTTGCCGAGTCTGCCGTTAGAGAAATGGGCAGGCAGGCATCAGGCAACCGCACAATGAAGCTGGATGAAGACGACTATATCGTAGGTGCGGAGGTTGTGCGTGCTGAAGGTAAGCTGTTGTTTGCATCTGAAAATGGCTTTGGTAAAATGACAACTGAAGACGAGTTTAGAACCCAAGGCCGCCGTGGTAAGGGCCTTATAGCCTATAAGCCAAATGATAAGACAGGTAACCTTGTGGGTATCGCCAGCGTTGTGGATGAGGATGAGGTAATGCTTATTAACTCAAACGGCGTTATCATCCGCATACGGGCAAAAGATATACGCACCACAGGTCGCTCAGCAGCGGGGGTTAAGCTTATTAACCTTGAGCCTGATGTTACGGTTGTTGGTCTTGTTAAAATATCTCAAGAGCATATTGTGGCTGATGATGAGCCTGTAGAGGCAGCTGAAGAAACACAAGTAGATGAAGAATAAAATTAGCAACAACCCCTTGTTATAAGGGGTTGTTTTTTGTTGTCCACCTGACCGTCATCCCGTGCTTGACACGGGATCTATGTATGATAGTGCATACCCAACTAAGCCTGCCCTCCTCCAATTAGATCCCGTGTCAAGCACGGGATGACGATAGAGGGAGTGTGCAAGCCACATCATCTTGCTTTATCGTGTATTTGTTGATAGATTAGCAAAGCAATATTAAGAACAAGTAAACACACCCATCTCGTCATTGCGGACTTGATCCGCAATCTCACTTATACTAATTGCTAAAAAGCAACAATTGCAAACCTAGAGATTGCGGGTCAAGCCCGCAATGACGTGTTTAAGTAATCGGCAAATTAGAATGACGCTTGAAAAACTTTTGTAAAATAATGGTTGACAAGTAGGAAATAGTGTGGTAATATTAGTAAAAAGGCAGGAAATGTCAAAAAAACTAATTTCCAAACACAAGAGGAGGAGAAAAAATGAGCTTAGCCCAAAGTTTAGAATATTTAGAAGTAGAAACTCCAAAAACACAAGTTTATGACCTTCCCGTGGGGCTTATCAACCCCAACCCACACCAACCAAGAACCCACTTTGAACCCATGGCCTTGGTAGACCTTGCAACATCCATACAGCAATTTGGGGTGATGCAGCCTATAACCGTTCGCACCCTAGAAGATGGTACATATGAATTAATAGCAGGAGAAAGAAGGCTAAGAGCCACAAAGCTTGCAAACATACCTACCATACCTGCTTTGGTGGTAGAGATAACCGACGCAGAATCTGCAGTTTTAGCCCTTGTGGAGAATTTGCAAAGGCAAAACCTAAACTATATTGAAGAGGCAGAGGGCTTTTCAAACCTTCTAACCCACTATAACCTAACCCAAGAAGAGCTGGCAAAAAAAATGGGCAAAACCCAAAGCACAATAGCCAACAAGCTGCGTATTTTAAAGCTGCCACAAAAAATAAAAAATACCATGCTCCACAAAGGCCTGTCTGAAAGACATGCTAGAGCCTTGTTAAAAATCCAAAAAGAGCTGTCAGAAGAAGATGCCCTCAAAACCATGCTAGACATAATAGATAAAATCGAAGCCCAAGGCCTTAATGTTCAAAAAACTGAAGAGCTGATAGAAAAAACCCTAAAAGTGCCCACAGAAAAAAAGACCCAAATGAATGTAAAAGCCTATATAAAAGACATGCGGATTTTCACCAACACCATAAAGCAAGCAGTTGGTGTGATGCACGATGCGGGGCTAAATGCAGCATATGACATAGAAGAGCATGAAGACGGCTGCGTTATAACCGTTTTAGTGTCATATTAAAACAATAAACACCACCTTTTTAAGAGGTGGTGTTTATTGTTTGTTTGCATATATTATCTTTGTTTTTTAAGCTTTAAAGTAGTGCCAAACACAACCGCCATAGATGCAAGAGCAGTTGCAACCCATAGCATATAAATCGCACTAAAGCTATCCCTTGTTTGCGGGTTTACCCTTGCTGGCTCTTCAGACTGCAACTCTGCCGCTGGTGCTTCGGGCAAGGGTTGTGGTTGTGTTGGTGTTTCGGGTGTATATGGAGGCACAACGGGCGTTTCTATCGCTGGCGGTGGGGTCTGCTGTGGCGTTTCAGAAGGCTGCTGCACCGCTGGCACACCATAATCTGGGGTTATGCCTATTGGAGGCACTATATCAGCCACAGGTGGCTGTGGTTGGGTTGTAGCTGGTGCAGGATGCCCCCCTTGAGGGCGTTGTGGTGCTGTAGTGGGCCCGCTGGCAAAGCTACCCCCACCAGTAGCACCGCCTGCTGGTGGCTGTGGAATTACAACATTAGATGTGGCTACGGTTATGCTTGCATCATAATAACCAAATATAGCAGTACCTATAAGCCCAACAGATGAACGATTTGTGATTGTAGCACCTGGTGTCGCATTTGGGCTTAAAGTAGCCGTAAAAGTAAGCGTTATAGAAGCACCTACTGGTAGCGAAGCGATATGGAAACTTGCTGTGAAGCCATCTAAGCCTTCATTAATGTTCCCAGAAACCCCATTAGGCATGGTGCCTAAAATTGGATTTATAAGGAGCGGGTCTAGCGGGGTGAATACATTCACATGTACAAGGTCTACATTGCCCGTGTTTGTAACAACAAGGGCATGTGTAACATCTCCCCCTGGTAATACATTTGCTGGAGATACACTTTTGGTAATGGATGCGTTAGACCCTGCTGCAACAACGTTTATGCTTGATGTAGCACCATTTACTATAGAAGGACGTGTAGAGGTAGCTGATGCAAATATTAAAATCCTATCACCTGATAGAGCATCTGCCGAAACAGTTGCCGAAAATGTTAAGGATATAGATTGCCCAATGGGCAAAGAGCTTATGGTGAAAAACAACCCGCCCGATCCAGGTGATTGAGTAACTCCATCTGGCAATGTATCAAAAACTAGACCTTCTAAAAGATTATCTGACACACTAATTACTCTAACATTCTCAAGATGTACGTTTCCTATATTTTCAATAACAAAAGTATAGGCTATTTCTTCTCCTGGTGCAACTGTTTCAGAAGATATATTTTTGGTAAAAGAAAGCCCAGGGTCTACAGGTGGGGGTGTTGTTCCAGCTTCAATCACTCTTATAATTGCATAATCACCAAAGGATTGAAACGCAAAAGTTGGTGAAGAGACAGTAGCATGATTGGCAATTATTGTGTTTATAGGTGCATCTAAACTAACCGTTGTAGTGAGTGTTATAGTTATACTTTCTCCTGCGGGTAAAGTATTCATGTTAAAAACAGCTATTTCCCTACCATAAGGACCCCAAGAACTTGTACGTATAACGCCCTCTGGTAGCTCATCAACAACTATATTCTCAAGAAGAGGATGAAGAAAGTCCATTACCCTTACACTTCTAAGGTCTATGTTGCCCGTGTTGGTAACCACGATGGTGTATGCTACATCTTCACCAGGGGCTACATCCTCAGCTGATGCGGTTTTGGTAATAGATATGCTAGGTTCAGGCGTTTCGCCTAATGCCATCACATGCACAACTGATGAGGCATAACCCAACCCTCGAATATCTTGCGAAGCTGATACGCTGTTATAAATAGTGCTGCCTGAAGGTGTAGATGGGTCAACGTCGGTGGTAAGTGTTATGGTTACACTTTCGCCTATAGCGAGGTTAGTTATCCAAAAGCTGATAAAAATCTCATGATGGCTTGAATAGCTAACCTTTTCAACATTGCGTGGTAGCGTGTCTACATCTAAATTTGATAAAATAGAGTCTAGCCAAGTAGTTAAACGAACACCTTCAAGCCTTACATTGCCTGTGTTTGTAACGGTAATTGTATGGGTTACTTCTTCCCCTGGCTGGGCAACTGTAGGTGAGGCTGTTTTGGTAACGGATAAACTTGGGTTTGGCTCGCCTCTATCTACTAGGTCGATAGTTACTTTAGTGTTTCCATTGTTATTTAAAAGGTCATAATGGTCGATAAACACTCTAGACTCAGGGATGCCGTTAACAACAATGCGATTTGGATGCCAAAGTCCTCCATTCATAATCCATTCCCGTGGTATTTCTATAGTTAGTTCATCGCCATCTCTATTAAATCTTGATTGGTCGCTCCAGTCATTTGCTTGTAATAGCCCTGGTATGCTTAGTTGCCCTAATCCATCTTCATCAACATTGATAACAATAGGGGGTACAATTGCCCTTGCATTAAAAAGTATTCCCTCATCAATAGAAACACTTGTTAAGCCCCAACCAGGCTCTTGTGGGATACTTATATTAACAAGACTAGACATTATATAGTACCCACCCCAAGGGTCTTCAATAAATGGCCCACCAAGCTCTATAAATTTGTGATGCATATTGCGATAATAAACAAATCCATCTTGAGGGTTTTGCCATGCTGGCTGATTTATCTCACCTTGAAAAGCGGGCGGCCAATCACTTGTCTCAAGCCCAGGTCGCACCTGCATTTCAAAACGGGTTATGTTTCCATTTTCATCTACATCTACAAAAACAGGCTGGTCTGGAAGCCAAATTGTGATCACATCCATCCATATCCCTAAAGAATCCTCAGGATACATCCATAACATTTCAATGTGATAAGACCAACTGTTTCCGAAAAAATTTATTTCGCTAGGATGGTTGACGGAGATGTTACCTACCATGCCTGATTGCAAAAATATGCCTTCAAAGGATATAGGGGTTACTCTCACAAAGTTTCTTACGCGTTCCACTTCAAAAACAAGGTCTGGGTTGACGACCCCATCAAGCAAAACCGTTACATTTAGATATTCATCTACATGCACCTCTAAGCTTGAATTACTTAAATCATGTGCTTCAATTTCTATGTAGCTGTTTTCTAATGCTTCTGCGGCGGCTTCACCTGCAATAGGTGCTACCCATGTGCCAACCAGCATCATCATAGCAAGCAGCAGGGCTATAATGCGTTTTAACCCTTTGTTTTCTTTAGTTTTCAATTAAAATTACCTCCTTGTGAAATATAAAATTATTGATATATAAACTATATTACAAATTGCTTTAGGCTTCAAGTTGGTTTATAAAAAATACATACTTTCGTAACAGCCTTGAAATTTTGGTCGGCATGAGCTATAATGTAGCTATGATAAAATAATCTCGCTTAGGAGGTTTCAAGGTGGATATAGTTTACGAAAAAACAAAAGGGCTTACGGATATGCCCTTGTCATATTGCCCAGGCTGCACCCACGGGGTGATACACAAGCTAGTGGCAGAGAGCCTTGTAGAGCTTGGTGTTGTGGGGCGGTCTATTGTGGTGGCAAGCGTTGGTTGCTCTGTTTTGTCTTATGAATATTTTAATTGTGATGGTGTACAAGCTAGCCACGGGCGTGCACCAGCGGTGGCCACAGGCCTAAAGCGTGTAAAGCCTGAAAGTATCGTCTTTACCTATCAGGGGGATGGAGACCTTGCAGCTATTGGCACGGCGGAAATTATACACGCCGCCCATAGGGGAGAAAACATTACGGTCATCTTTGTTAACAACGCCATATATGGCATGACGGGGGGGCAAATGGCTCCTACAACACTTGTAGGTATGAAGACGACTACAGCCAAAAAAGGAAGAGATGAGGCAACGGCAGGCCAGCCTTTGAGGGTGAGCGAGATGCTAGCCCAAATACCCTCTGTTAGGTATATAGAGAGGGTAAGTGTGCATGATATAGCCCATCTTAACCATGCAAAAAAAGCCATAAAAAAAGCCTTTCAAAACCAGGTGGAAGGCAAGGGCTTTTCTATGGTTGAGGTGTTGTCTACCTGCAGCATCGGGTGGAACATGACGCCTGTAGACTCGCTAGAGTTTGTGAAAGACCAAATGGTGGCTTATTATCCTTTGGGGGTGTATAAAGATGTGTAACACAACCACAAAAATCATTATATCAGGCTTTGGTGGGCAGGGCATACTCACCTTAGGGCAGCTTATTGCAGATATTGCCCTGCATAAGGGCTTAAAAGTTACATGGATGCCTTCCTATGGGGCAGAGATGCGAGGGGGCACAGCTAACTGCTCTGTTATTATATCCAGCACCACCATAGGCAGCCCTATGGTTAAAAATAATATAGATATTTTGTGTGCTTTAAATGGGCCGTCTTTGGGCAAGTTTTTAGGTGCTGTGGCATCTGGAGGTAAGGTTTTTATAAATTCGTCTATTGTGGATACACTGCCAAATAGGGGCGATGTGGATGTTGTGCCTATTGATGCAACAAATATAGCCGCCCAAGCAGGTAATGCAAAAGCGGCCAATATGGTTATGCTGGCTGGGTTTTTAAAGCAGACAAGCCTTTTTACTATTGAGGATGTTAAAGAGGCCTTAGAGCGTCGATTTGAGGGCAAGGAAGGCCTTGTTGATGTTAATATGAAGGCTTTGGAGAGTGCTTTGTAGGAAGCGGATGATTAATGTTTTTAGCCGCAGTGGGCTTGTAGTGAAACCGCTCCGCCTCGTCATCCCCAACCCTTGGTTGAGCCCTGCTCTTGGGCGAAACTTGACTGGGGATCTCCCTATACCGATTACTTTCTAGGTTGTACGTTATGCTAGGGAGGTCCCGCATCAAGTGCGGGATGACGAGGTGGTTATAGATTGGCCTTGTAGGGAATGGATTTATCCATTCCGCTATCAGGTCTGCACCTCTCTATCCTTCAGCAAGGTAAGACGGAATGGATAAATACATTCCCTACATTGGCAAATTGGGATGGCGTATCCCATGCTTGATTCAGGATCACCTCCCTCTCGGACTATTCCGACTAGGAAGGGGATTGCGGGTCAAGTCTCGCCCGAAGAGCAGGGCTCGACCAAGGGCCCGCAATGACGAAGATGAGTAGCTCGCTTTGTCGTCATCATGGGTACTCCCCTTCATGTCATCCCGTGCTTGACACGGGATCTATGTATGATAGTAGACACCCAATTAAGCCTGCCCTGCTCCAATTAGATCCCGTGTCAAGCACGGGATGACGGTAGGGATGATGCGGGATGACGGCTTGTGAGTGCAGCATGACGACAGGGAGTTATTATTTTTTTATCATGATTACACAACAAAACCAGCCCTGGACACTCTCGGGCTGGTTTTGTTGTGTATATTCACTTTCTATTTCTTAATCCTCTGAAACTTTTTTAACTACAAGCAACCTTTGCCCTGCTACAAGCTCTGCTGTTTTATCTATATTGTTTATCTCTGCCAGCTCTTCAAGGTCTGCGTTATATTCTTTTGATATAGACCACAAGTTGTCGCCCTTTTCGGCTACTAAAACAACCATAGAGGGCAGGGCGTCTAACGCTGCTTTGTCAAGCTCATTAAAGTCTATATCTTCAACAAAGTTTATGGGCATGGTGGCCGTTATCAAGGCATCAAAGCTAACCCCAAAGCGAAGCTCTGCCTCTTTTCCTGAAAACATATTAAAGCTAATACTATCTATATTGTGCTTTATATTGGCGTTCATATCGGCCGTTGTGCCTTTTGCCTCTATCACTTGCTTGATGGGTATGTGGGCTGTGTAGCTATAAAGGGGGTTGTCGTCGCAGTTTGCAACATAGAGCATGGTGGCCTCTATAGCACCTTCTACAATAACCTTATCTTCCAAAACTCTTATATCATCCAAGCGGGCGATGCCGTCTACCTGCAAGATTTGCAGTATCTCTGGCGAATCTTCTAAGGTTATGATTTCTTTTGTATTAAATTGGTTTTTGTTGCGGCATATAAGCCTTGTATACTCCGCTTGCTTTTTGTGCAAATCCAAGCTTTGCTCTAGGGAGTAGGCGTCTGCAAGCACTTGGTGCTCTTCTACCTTAAAAGCCTTTACATCCGCATTAATTGTGGCTTCTATAGATATAACCCTATCTTCTCCCGCCTCGTCTTGGGTTATGTTTATTGTGTAGTCTCCTAAAGAAAGGGTGGTGTCTACAAAGCTGGCGTCCATATCGCCCTCTATCTCTAAAGAGCCTGAGAAAGGCAGCTCAAAATCTGCAAATTCTATGGTGTTTTCAGCCTCTGCCCCTTTATATAAGGGGGATATAGCAAGCACCGCCGAAACGTCTATACGCCCATCTTCTGAAAGGTTTATGTCTCTATCAGATATAACAACGCCCATGTGGAGCATCTCGCCTATGGCGGGCTTGTTTGGAGGCAACACTATCTCATCCCTAATAGTAAAGCTTTCGTTTTGCTTGTTTGTAATGTTGCAGGGGGTAAAGTGTAGCATTTTTTGTTGGGTGTCTGGCAGGTCTTTTATGGCCTTTACCACGTCAAATGTTTCGTTTTCCCAAGCTTTGGCGGTTATGTCTACAAGGGCTCTATAACCTAACTTTCTATCGTTGATGATATGGTGGTCTATATTTGTTAAGTCCATATCCACATCTACCCACATGCCAGCTGCCACACCTTCAACATTTAAAAAGTCGTCAATATTAGCATGGGTAGATATGCTATGTATTGTTGGCCCGCCCTCTTCTTCTGTGGATTTTGCAAGATATAAAACATCTAAAGCAACCCTGCCAGAAAAGCTTATGCGGCCTGTGCCTGCAGCGGCCTTGCCCATAAAGAGCTTTGCCCCTACTTTTAAAATAGACAATATGTCTGGCTTTGTGTCAGGCACTATAATGTCTCCCTCTAAAAGCAGTTGGTTTTTCTCGCTGCCTATATGCTTGTTTAAAACAATATTCTCTCTTATAAGCTCCATAAAAATGCCTCCCGATTATTTTTAAAAATACACTTTCTAAAAATATATAGGCTTGTAAGAGATTTTAGAACCTTGCTATAGGTATAAAAGATAAAATAACTGGAAAATATTATTATATGACTTCTTAGTAAGCTCATAATATCCCCCTCAGGTAACAAAAAAACAACACCCGCCATAATCCCCCGTGGCGTGTGTTGTTTTTTGTTGGGAGCTGCATCTTAATTCGTCATTGCGGGCTTGAATAGCTTAACGTCATCCTTAACCTTGTAGGGAATGGATTTATCCATTCCGTTATTGGATTTGCACCTTTTTATTCTCCAGCAAGGCAAGGCGGAACGCATAAAGGAGCCTGCCCTGAACTTGATTCAGGGTTCCCTACAGTGGCGAAAAGCAGGATGAGGGTTTCTTTTATGGGATATATAGTTTTGACTTAGACAACAAAACATTTAACGCCACAATACCCACAACAGAACCTGCTAGAATGATAGATTGAATCAAAATAGCATGCTCCGCTAGGTTAAAGGCTATAAAGCCTATTGCTACGCTTAAGCCTATGCTTACTATTAAAGTGATAATAATAGCGGCAGAGCCTGTGCCTTTTAAAAGCTTATACTCACTTTCCCAATCATATTTAGGGAATTTAACATTCAAAAACATCCCCAAAAAGCCATTAAAAGTAACAAAAACAGCTGGGGTGATGATTAATAGTGCAGTTGTCAACACATCAGCCCTTATCAACACAGCCAAAGCGACGGATGCTAAGATAGTGGCTGGCAGGTTCATGGTTAGAGACATCATCAACTTTGAGTTTATGATTGTTTTGCTTTTCAAGGGTAGAGACGACATTATCCAAGCGTTCCTCCCCTCTAAAGAGAGGTTAGCCGCAGAAGCTGGGAAGATAGCACCGAAAAATATAATAACCGCAAAGGCTATGGGCGTTACAAAAGCTACAAGCTCATCCATATAAGTAGACGATATGCCTAGCATATTTGCAATGCCGTTTCTGCCTATAATCAGCAAGGCTATAGAGGCTATGGTAATAAGCAAGGGCCCCACGGCAATGTTTAAAGCATATGTAACGCTGGTTGTTACTCTCTTCATCTCACGCTTATATAGGGCTTTAAAGGGCGAGGTTGCCCTAAGCTCACCTAACTTGTAGTTGTTTTTTCTAGCGGTGGATGATAGGCGGGTGTTTATTTTCACATAAAACTTTGAGGTGATGGCGGTGTATACAACAATAGACACTAAAGAGATAGCTGCAAACAAAGCAAAGCCCGCCATTTGACCTTGATACACAGCATTATTTACCCACATAGATGGGGGGTAAAAGCCCGAAAACATCTCCCCTATAACTACCATAGGGTCGGTTACGTTTGGGTCTGCGTCAAAAGACATAGTGAAGACAAAATAAAAATATGCACCTATACCCACAAAAGCTAGGGCCAAAGCCACCAAATTAGCATGGCGAAAGCGGCTAGACATTGCAACTATAAGGGTACCCACCAAAACAGCGATGACTAGAGGGATGGCAGGGGCTAAAAGCATGGTAATAAAAAGCACCACAAAGCCCATAGCATTAAGGTTGCCGTGGATGGCATATGCAACCATGCCTGGGGCAAAAACAACAATGCTCACCAACAAGCCCATAAAATATAGCATGAGTATACGGCTTAAAACCACAGCCGCAGGGCTAACGGGTAGAGACATTGTTGCGTCATAATCCTTATGGCCAAAAAGCACGCCGCTGCCTCTAAAATAGCTTAAAATAAGCACAGACATAGATACAATAAGCAAAGCCATAGCAGGGTAAAACTGCGACTCTATACTACTTACAGCCCAGTTGTAGCTAATAAAAATGAAAAAGCCAAAAAGGGCAACAAGCCCCAAAGCAACCAAGCCTATCTTAGCTTTGTCTCCGCTTTTTTTAGAATATAGCATCTTGTTGATGCCAAACACGCCCATCATTTGCAGGCGTAGCAATACAAAAAATTTATTCATCACACTTCCTCCATTGTTCAAGTCTAGGAACATTATAACTGATTTTTGTGCCATAATCAAGATGGATTTCGTGATTATCTTGCTAGTTGTCATCACATGTCAATTAACATCGTCATCCCCAACTTGATTGGGGATCTCACTAGCATAACGTACAACCTAGCAAGCAATTAGTATAGGGAGATCCCCAATCAAGTTGGGGATGACGTTAAGGCAATACTCCTCACAACAAGTCTAATTATGAATTAGACCCTAAGACAACATATGGCATAAGGCGGCTTTGAGCCTCACCATCTACTATCACATCAAAAAAGTTGCCCCCCTCTTGATGCTCTTGATGTATAATCTCACAATTTTCATGTATATATGATATTATATGGCCTTGAGCATAAGGCACAAGCACACTCAGCCGAATCTTTCCTGATGTGTGAATTTTTTCTATAGCATCTACAAGGGCTTCTTTGCCTTGGCCAGTTTTTGCAGATATCTCTACAATATTTTCAAAGCGACTGTCGTGGGTGGGCATGGGCATGCCTAGCTCTTCTACTTTGTCTATTTTGTTGTATATCATCACAATTTGCTTTTCAGAGAGCTTTAGGCTTTCTAGCGTCTTTATCACCACATCTCTTTGTTGCTCCCTTTGAGGGTGAGAGGCATCTAGCACGAAAAGCAACACATCTGCATAGCTTAGCTCCTCCAGCGTTGCTTTAAAGGCTTGGATGAGGTGGTGGGGTAGCTTTTCGATAAAGCCAACTGTGTCTGAAAGGAGGATTTCGCCGCCCATTGGCAGGGTAAACCGCCTTACAGTGGTATCTAGGGTGGCAAAGAGCTTATCCGCCGCATACACCTCTTCAGCCTCTGCCAGCATGTTAAGTATGGTAGATTTGCCTGCATTTGTATAGCCTACTAGAGCCGCCACAAATGTGCCTTGTCTTTCACGCCTTCTCCTCATTGTATCTCGATTTTTCTTAATCTCTTTAAGCTCAGCCTCTAAAAAGCCTATTTT
>WQVB01000012.1 GCA_009781815.1 Defluviitaleaceae bacterium | reverse complement strand
TGTGCCGTCTGTTCCTCCTGCAAAGTCGAACATTACTGTTGCTGGCACAATTTCGGCATACACTGCCATAAATGTCATACCGCCAACAACATTCATTATCATGGCACCGACTTCAGATTGGCTAAACACCCCTACTCCGTCTGTCCACCCTACAAAGGTATAACCAACAGGGTTTGCTCTATCTGCAGGCACATTTGCAACGCCAATTACCGTATCAAAATCAACCGACACCGTGCTGACTATCTCTTCGGTGCCAGGTGCCACGTCTAGGAAAACAACATCATAGCTATTTGCATCCCACATAGCTGCATAAACGGTTATAGTGCTTTCAACACCAAAAGTGCCGTTTGCAGGGTCTGCTGTGGGGTCAGTCTCGTTTGTCAATGTTGTTTGGTTAGCGTTGCCGTTTAATTGCCAGCCTGTAAATGTATAGCCTTCACGTGTAGGTATAGGCGCTACAAACGTAGCAGCTGGCTGCCCTTGCCTAAAGTTGCTAACACCTGGTGCTAGCGAGCCGCCGTTAAGGTCAAAGATAACCGTCGAGCTTGCAGCCTCCACATAAACAGCTGTGAATGTTAAGCCACCAGCAGCTCTCATATACAAATTAGCTACCGCTTCTCGGTTGAACAAATCCGTGCCGTCCGTCGTCCACCCTACAAACACCCAGCCAATATTTGGCGGTGTTGGGTCCGTTGGCACTAATGGCACTAAACCGTTGTCAATGTTAGATTGCACCGCCTCGTTGGCAGCATCTCCTATTTGGATGTCAAAATAAGCCTGCACCGTTCTAATAGGTGTAGCTATTACCTCATCTGCTATAGGGTCAAAATCCATAAAAACAATAGGGTATAGGTTAGGGTTCCATTGTGCAAAAAGTATTAAATCATCATTAAGCTCTACTTGGTCGCCTGCAACAAATTGCGTGCCGCTTCCGTTTTCAGCTGTGTTCCAGCCTGCCCAAGTAAACCCTACACGGTTAAGCCCGCCTACATTGCCTAAAATAGTAGCCAAGTTGGCATAAGGGTTGCTTTCGGTTGGTATACCATAGGGGAAGTTATCAACAGGAACATCCCCAAGGCCGCCATTAGGAAAATAGCGAACACTCATAGTGTTTTCTTGAAAATCAGGGATGCCGTTGCCGTTTGTGTCTCTAGCCCAAATAGCAAAAACCGTGTATGTGCGTGAGTCGTATACTGTAGCACCAGGGAAGTCGTCTTCATCCATAATCAAAAAGGTTACAAAGCTAGAGTCGATGGCATCTGTATCTGCCCTTGTGTAAACACGGTTTGGGGTTGACTCTGTGCTCCAAGTTAAGAAAACATACCCGTCCATTGCAAGGGTGCCTCTTCCAGGAAGGTCAACTCTATCACCGTCAAATAGCTCACCAATAGCATTTGGAGATAAGCCTTCAGTCGCTCCGTTGCCGTCAAAAAACACGGTAAACCTGCCCTCTAAATAATCAGGCACGCCGTTGTTGTCTAAATCTTCCGCCCAGGCGGCATATAGTGTTATGCTTTCTGTTCCAAAGGTAATAGAAGACCTTAGGTTTAACGCATTTTCTTCTAATAAGCTAGTAACCACCGCAGGGCTTTCCTCTGTTGTCCAGCCTATGAACACAGCTTGATCACGTGTCATGCCGTTTTCGTCAGGCAGGGGCATTAGGGTAAAGCCTTGGATGAAATATCTATCAATTTGAGGAGGCACTCCCGTTGTTTGTGAGTTGCCGTTAAATGTTACTCGATAGTTAAACTCATCTACCGTAACGGCGTGGTTATAAGTTACAGCACCGCCTAGGTATGTGGTGATGAAATTGTAAACTCCATTGCCGTCATACTCATCAACTACCATTTCAACAATCCATGAAGAATGGCCTGTGGTCGGCTGTTGAATTACAGTTATGTCGGGCATGCCCGCAGGGGCAGTAACACTTTGAATAGTTAAGTTATTATTCATTCTCACCGTTAGGCGGATTGTAACTCGATTATCCGTCGCATCGGTTGTTGTGTTGCGTATTACTTCTACTGTGTATATAGGCATTGGGTCATCCATAAAGAACACACCATTGCCGCCTAGTGCTTCATTTGCATTTACCGCACCAAATGGAGCGTTGTTTGCTACGTTTGCAGGTGCTAGTAAAAATAAATTATTTGCTGGGTCATAAACCCCATCACTAGGTTGTAGGCGATATTGCCTAACAGTTACTCTATTGATGTCAGGGTTGTTGTTGAAAGCAGTAGTCCCCACATTTGTTGCCATACCAGGGATCACAAGCTCACCAGTTATTTGGTTGTTAGCAAAAGCAAAAGCACCAATGGTTCTTATAGATGTTGGCAGGTCAACGGATGTAAGGCCGCTGCCTAAAAATGCATCATTGCCTATTGCTTGAACGGTATTGCCTAAATTTAATGTACCTATCGCCACATTTCTTGAAGAGTTAACATTAATATGTGTAATTCCATCTGAGAAAGTAAGGCTCCCTACTTGCCTTGGTGCAGGTATAACGGTGCCAGTGCTGGCAGCTGCAGGGTCGCCAAAGGCGGTTATGTTAAATTCGTTACCTGCAAAATAAAGCACGCTAGGCACAACAAGGTCTAAGCTAGGGCCAACAGCATGCACCCCGCCTACATCATTTCCTAAGTATGATAAAATCGTATTAGTTCTTGTGTTGAAACTCCAAAGCCCTGTGTCGTCTGTAACAACCTCAGGTGCAACAAGATAGTCTCTCCAATGTATAACGGCACTGCCAGCACCCCAAGGAGCACCAGAAACTGTGTCTCTATCCATTTGTTCAATATGAATATTGGCTAGGCTAGGGTTTCTATCAAAGGCAGTTGGGGCAATGGTTGTAATGGCATCGCCTTCAAAAATTACAGTTGCAAAATTATCGCCACCATCCATAAACGCCTCAGGGCCTATAACTTGCAGATTAGGAGGGAAGGTGATAGACGTTAACGGCACAGTTCTAAAAGCAGTTTGCCCGATCGTTTCTAGCGATTGTGGCAAAACTATAGATGTTAAGTCTGTTTGACGAAAAGCCGATAGACCTATATATGTGATGCTATCTGGCATGTTGGTTATTGACGACATATGAAGAGAACCCCTAAAAGCCTGCGTAGGGATTGCAGTCATAGTGTGGCCTGGCTCAAAATCAACACTTCCAAGCCTTTGGTTAGACGGGCGGCTACCAAAAGCCCCGTCAGCAATGCCTAGAACAGGGTGTGGCACACCGTTTACGTAAATTTCGGTAGGGATGACTATGTCTAAGCTGCCGTTTGGTGCAGGGTTGGCTACGCTTTCTTTAATGCCAGCTATCATGCCAGTTGCTGGGTTAAAGACGAAAATAGAGTCATTGTCATTTCCGCTATCACTCCAACGGACAATGCCGTTAAAACCATACCAAGGTGCACCTGAAATAGAGCCTGGTGCATGGGCTGATAGGTCAATAACGGTGTTAGAACGTAAAGCGTTGAATGTAGAGTTACCGTTTATAGTAGTAACCGACGGAGGGATAACAATGCTCTGAAATTGGCTACCGAAAGCATTGTTAAAAGCATTAGTCTCAATAGTTGTTAATCCGTTTGGCAGCAATACCTCATTTAGTGTTGTAACTTGTGCAAAAGCACCAGCAGGTATCACCGTTATAGCGGTATGTGATAAATCAATAGACACAAGCCTTGATTCGTTAAAAACATTGTTGCCTATGCTATGCAACCCAGCAGGCACGGTGATAGATGTCATTTGAGAGTTTGCTCTAAAAACATCAGCCCCAATGGTTAGCACCGTATCTGGCAGCGTCATTGTGATTAACGGGTTTGCACGAAATGCACTGTTGCCAAGAGAGCGGACTTGGCTGCCAGCTTCAAAAACAGCAGTAACCAAGCCTGTGCTGGCAAAGGCATTGTTTCCTATTTCGGTAACGGGTAGCCCGTTGATTTCGGCAGGAATAGTGATTGCAGTTGGTGAAACGCCAGGGATAAGCTCAAAACCCGTGATTCGGATTTCGGTCCCTCCTGCAATTTCTTGAAAATGCAGCCACGGTATTGTGTCTGCAGCAGAAAGAGTGCTGGCTTGCACGTTAACTGGTGCAGCTAGCCCCCCGGGCAAAACACCCGCAACCATAAGCATGGTAAGTAGCAATGCTATGGCTCTTTTAAACATTGTTGATTTTCTTTGTTGATTTTTCACAATCTCTTTCCTCCTAAATTGATAGATGCAACTTTAAAGTCATATCTTGACATTATAATTGAAGAGTGAAATTTTGTCAAGTTTTAATGTTATTTTCATCCTTTTTTAATATAAGCAACATGAGTGGCTCGTTTCCATTAAATGGCTTGAGCTATAGTAAAAGAGGCTATTTTAGCTTATTCTATGCTACACTATCAAGAGTTATTGGCATGTTGCAGGTGTTATGTCTAAAAGCCTTACTGACATTATTTTGTTATTTTCATAATTTAGTTGTTGCTTTTTTCTTCTATTTTCCCTCTTTTTCTCTATTCTTATACATATTAACCTATTGCCGCATTGTCTCGCACATCCCACACTTATAGCTGTTTAAAACAAAGTAAAACAAAAAAAGCGGCATAGCGACAAATGTCGTTACACCGCATTAGACTTGTAACGAAATTATAACGAACCAATTTTCAAACGTCTTTTTTCGAAGAAAAAAGTTATAGCGACAGTCGTTTTGTGAAGCAAAACGACGATAGCGTTAAGTGTAGAAAATTGTGTGAGTTATTTTCGTTACAAGTCTATTGTTTCTTTTGTGTGTCTTTATTGTTTAATTTATATTACCAAAAGCGTCTTCTGCCGTAAAAACGTCTACCACCAAAGCATCTGCCACCTCTACAGCCGCCCCAGCCAAAGCCTGAGCCAAAGCCGCCACAAAAACCGCCTCTGCAACCCCAAGGGCTACCGCCCCATGAGCCACCGCCCCAAAATGGATTATACATATATTCACCCCCGCTCTTTTGCTTACAATTGTACATACACTACATTCTATGCACATTGTCCAAAAGGGGTGAGGGGGTTAAGCCTATAAGAAATTTTACGAAATTATAGCAACAGGGCTTGGGTTGTGCCTGTTTGCCATAGATAGCTTTATGGTGCTTGTATCCACATTGCCTGCCTCTAAAATATTTTTAACCATCTCAAAAGCTTTAACGGGGTGGTTGTTTTCTTCGCTTAAATGGCCTAAAAAAATATACTTTGTGCGGCTACATATAATATCTTTCAAAAAAGCTCCACATGAAACATTAGACAAATGCCCCTCAGGGCCTAGTATGCGGTCTTTAAGGTATTGGGGGTATGGGCCTGTTTCAAGCATATGTATGTCGTGGTTAGCTTCAATCAGCATAATATCTGACCCTGCCACGTTTTTTGCCACCTCATCGGTTATATGCCCTAGGTCTGTGGCTATAGCTATTTTCGCCGAACCATCTGTTAGGGTATACCCTACAGGCTCCACAGCATCATGGGGGATGCTAAAGGGGTTTATCTCTAGCTCGCCTATCTCTATAGGCTTGCCTGCCTCAACAATGCAGATGTTGCCCTCCGCAATCTTCCCTAAATATTTACGTTTTTCAGCGTATGCCAGCGTCCCCCTGGTAAGGTATATAGGCACATTATGGCGGCGAGAGATAACCCCAACGCTTTTTATATGGTCTATATGCTCATGGGTTACAAAAATAGCCGTTAAATCTTCTGGGTTAAAGCCCTTAGATATAATAGCCTCGTCAATACGCTTGCCCGAAAGCCCCGCATCTATCAATATATTTGTTTTGCCCTTTGACACAAAAGCACTATTGCCAGAAGAGCCGCTGGCAATAGTGCAAAAAGAAATCGACATATTTTCTCTCCAGTTAATCATTAGGCTTGTAGCAAGCCCATCTCCCTACTCGTCATCCTGAACTCACGTCATTGCGATTTGTAATCTCAAAACACTTCACCTTTCGTCATTGCGGACTTGATCCGCAATCTCAATATGCTTATCGCTTAAAGATTAGTGATTTCAGATAGGGAGATTGCGGATCAAGTCCGCAATGACGAAGATGAGTTGTCTTTAAAGATACAAATCGGAATGGCGTGTCCCGTGTTTGACACGGGATCTAGTTGGAGAAGGGTAGTCCTAATTGGGTATGCACTATCATACATAGATCCTGAGTCAAGCTCAGGATGACGTGATGGGGATGAGGAACATTTCACTACATATCTATTGCGGGTTTGCTTCTCAATCTAGCTAGCATAAAGAAGGCACGGTATAGCAACCCTATATTAAACAACCTCTAAATGTGCTTGCTCCTCATCACCATCGGTAGTTACACGGCGTATGTCTGCCCCTAGGGATGATAGCTTTTCTTCTATATTCTCATACCCTCTATCAATATATTGGATATTAGAAATTTTTGTAATGCCCTTTGCGGCAAGGCCAGCCAAAACAAGGGCTGCACCTGCACGCAGGTCCGTTGCTATAACATCTGCACCAGTTAAGCTTGACGGGCCTTGAACAACAGCCATGCGGCCTTCTGTTTTAATTTTAGCCCCAAGCCTCATTAGCTGGTCGATATATTGATATCTATTAGAAAAAATATTTTCATGCATATAAGACACTTCATTGCCTTGGGTTAAAAGGGTTGTCATCTGCGGCTGTAAATCCGTAGGGAAGCCTGGGTAATATTGAGTCATCACCGTGGTGGATAAAAGCTCTTTATTTGTAGCATCAACCCTTATCCAATCATCCCCAGAGGTTACATTACAACCCATCTCTTGCAACTTTGCCGAGAGAGACTCCATATGCTTTGGTATTACATTGTTAACCTTAACATTACCTCGTGTTATGGCCGCCGCCATCATATATGTACCCGCCTCGATCTGGTCAGGTATAATGGTATAGTCGCAACCCTTAAGGCCGCCTACCCCCGTAATGCGGATGACCTCGGTGCCTGCACCTTTAATGTTTGCCCCACACATATTTAAAAAGTTTGCACAATCTACAATATGGGGTTCTTTAGCTGCGTTGTCAATGGTTGTTGTGCCCTCTGCATAGCAAGCCGCCATCATAATGTTGATGGTTGCCCCTACAGACGCCACGTCGAGGTATATATGCCCGCCTACAAGCTTATCAGCATAAACATGGATAAAGCCATGCTCTTGCACCACCGTCGCCCCAAGCACCTCAAAACCCTTCATATGAAGACCAATGGGTCGCTCGCCAAAGTTACAGCCCCCAGGCATGGTTACCGACACCTTTTTAAAACGACCAAGCAAAGCCCCTATTAGATAATAAGACGCTCTCATGTCTTTTAAATTTTCATGGGTTACGGTGGTGGAGCTTTCGCTCATGCCTCTTGTGTCTATTTGTAAGGTTGATTTATTTAAAAATGTGCATTTTGCACCAATGGCTTCTAAAACAGATGTGTAACCAATAACGTCTTCAATATGTGGAAGATTTTCCACAGTGCATATACCCTCTGTGGCTAGAGCAGCAGGGATGATAGCCACGGCTGCGTTTTTAGCCCCGCTTATGCTTATATTGCCCCTTAGAGGCCTGCCGCCTTTTATAATAAGTTGCTCCAACTTTTACACTTCCTTTAATAAATATATTTAAACAAAACATTGTTTTCCACATATTATATCATTGTTTCAACTTTAAAGCAATAGCAAATTTAAAAAGGTGTCGGTCAAATAACCATTATTGTTGTTTTGGCATTTGGGTAGGCATGACCGATTTTTCGCCCCCCTCGCTCCCACCCGCATGTTATGCTAAGTAGTTGATTGGTATCACCCCACCTCTTGGCCTTTCTGCCTGCGTCAGACAGGCAGAGCACAGGCTCGCTTGGGGGGCGAAAAATCTCACCGCAACATTAAAGTTATCTCGCTTGCGAATTTAAGAATTTCTGCCCCGAGCGGGGTGGGGTGATGCCAATCAACTACTTAGCATAACATGCGGGTGGGAGCGAGGGGCAGAAATTCCGAGCCATGCCTAAGTCTACATTGTCAACTTTTTTGAAATCACTAATCGAAAAAAATAAAACTATCTTACCCAAGGATAAGATAGAGTGTTGATGCTATAAAGATGCCAAAAAGCACAATGGCCACAATAACCGCCACACCGTTGCTTAAAGGCTTTGGTGGAGGTGTGCCATCTTTTTGAGCTATCCACTGCTGCCCCGCCAAAGCACCCATAGCAAGGCTTGAGATTAAGATTACAATCAATAACAACCATACGGGCATATTATTTCACCAACCCATAAAAGTAACGCTTCGGAGAGTCTACAACGCCCTCTTTGCGTAGGTCTTTTATAGCCTTTTCTACTTCCACTTTCTCTAGGCCTGTAGCCTCTACAAGCCCCTTTGTGTTTAACGGCTCTGCCGCCGCCTCTAAAGCTTGTACAACTTTTTCTTTTGACATTTTAATGTCCCCCTTTTATTTTTCTTGCTATTGCGACTCTCGCCATTAGAGTTATAGCGAAGTTATTATACATAGTCATGCTATTTCCCTAGTCGTCATCCTGAACTCACGCCATTCCAATTCACCCATGTAGGGAATGGATTTATCCATTCCGTCTCATCTTGCTAAAGGATAGAGAGGTGCAGACCTGATAGCGGAATGGATAAATCCATTCCCTACAAAGATATTGGGATGACCATATCTTAATTCAACAAAACCACCGTCATATACGCCACATAAAACAACGTCATAGCCGCCCCCTCCATCCGCACAAGGCGTTTGTTAGATTTGGCAAAAATATAAAACAAAAATGTGCCAAGAGCCAAAACAGATATATCAAACAAAGCACCAGGCCCTATAGCCAGCGGAGTTATAACCCCAGCCAAGCCCAGCACTATCAAGATATTAAATATATTAGAGCCTATAATAAACCCTAAAGCAAACTCCCCCTCACCTTTGCGACAAGCTATAAAGGTTGTAACAAGCTCAGGGAGGGATGTGCCAATAGCCACAACGGTAAGACCAACCACCCTCTCGCTTATGCCAAAAACAAGGGCTAGGTTGGTGGCGTTTGTAACGGTTATGTGGCCGCCAAAAGCAATAGCCGCCACGCCGATAATGGATATTACAACACACTTCCACATAGGCATCGGGGGTTTGTCATGGGTCTCTTCTTCTTTTGGCTGGCTTTTTTTGTTTTTGATTGTGCCTCGTATTAAAAAGGCCATATAGGTCATAAAGCCCGCTATCATAACAAAGCTTACCCAGCGGGGTATTAAATCTTCAAAAACCACAACCACAATTAAAAGCACAATAGTAGCCACCATAGACACCCAATAGTCTCTAGCTATAAGGTTAAGACGGGTAGACATGGGGAATATCATAACACAAAAACCCACAATAAACAATAGGTTAAAAAGGTTAGCCCCAACACTATTAGCCATAGCAAGGTCGCTTGAGCCGCCGATAGCCGCCGTTACGCTAATGGCTATCTCTGGTGCTGATGTGCCAAAAGCCACAATTGTAAGGCCTATCACCAAAGTGGGGATTTTCATGCGGCGTGCCATGTCCACACTTGCGTTTACAAAGCCTTTAGCCCCTTGTATCAGCAACACAAAGCCTATAAGCAATAAAAATATATAAGATGCTATTTGCAATTGTAACCCTCCATTTGCTTTATCGTCCAGTAACCTCTCTCGCCAACCTTCCTCTCCGAAAATCGCAAGAGCTACCATGCCAGCGAGAGTCATCCACTCTAGGTTTTTGCCGCCGAAGCGGGGTGGGGTGATGCCGAGGTGATTATGAAGCCAAGTCTAGGGTGGGAGCGAAGGCGGCAAAAACCGACCGATACTTAATTCAATACCTCGTCAACAAACTGCCACATAGCAGGCAAGCCCAAGCCCTTTCTCCACCAAGCTATGCCAGCCAAATCATGCTGATGATAAAGAGACAGCTTTTCACCAGTAGAGCTTAAATCATTTAGCCACGCACTGGTACGCATCTCTATGCCGTTATGGTTAAAATACACAATGCTAACATATTGGCGGAGGTGATTATCCCACACAAATTCACCGCCAAGGTTGGTCATTATATTGCGACCAAACTGCATGCCCACGTCCATAACACGCCTATGTGGGTAAAACTCTGGCAAGGGTTGACCCTCTGGCCCACCTGGCAGCAGCTGCCATTGTCCTGTTTCTATATTCCATTGCTCCGTCCACACACGCATATAAGTAGGCAAGCCAAGGATGATTTGGTCAGGCCGCACCCCAAGGCTTATCATGTTTACAACCGCATCCTCCACAAAAGGAAAAGATGACACGCTGCCAGGTCTATTTATTGTCCTATAATGCTCATCATATGCCATAATGGCCAAAAAGTCTGATGCTCGCCCTATCTCAGGGTAGTTCCACCATCTATTGCTTGGTATTGGTGAAAAAACCGCCACAGATAGCACAGCCCCAGCCTCACGCATGGGTATAGCAAGCTCTCGCAAAAATTGTATAAAATAGTCGGCTTCAGGTGGCTGCACCGCCTCATAGTCTATATTAACACCATCCCATCCGTAGCGTATAACCATATCCATAATCTGCTCTATAATAAAATCTCGCCTATCAGCATCCACCAAAGCAAACCTAGCCGCCTCGTTGCTAAACACCTCAGGCCCACCTACAGGGCTAAAAAACGCATCAGATATCATAGGCCATACATCCATGCCGTTAGCATGGGCCCATTGCACATATTCCCTATTGCCAAAGTTTATAATGGTGCCGTCCATAGATGGTCTGCAAAAATATAACCAAGTGGGGGATATAACATTAATGCCCTGCATAGTATAGCGGTTGTCAGGGTTAGCCGCCGCAGCGGGGCTTGTAACCAAATGCCATATCATATTAATAGGCCCGTCAAAAGACGGTCTTGTTTGAGGTGGTCTTGGTGGTGTCAGGTGATGGTAAGCAACTATCATATCATGAAAAGCTAAATCCCTAGCTAAGGCATAGCCAGAAAGCCCATTTTCTAAACCTACAAAATAAAAATCTCCATGCTCGTAGAAAAACTCCACCTGCTGGCCTTGCTCTACCCTAGCCATAATAGGGTAGCTTTGGCTTGCACCAAAGCGAAGGGGCGTCCACAAATCTTCTCCACCTTCTCCTAGCAGCTCTACCCTATAGATTATAGCGTCTCTATTGCGGCCTCCAGTAACTATGCCATATTCTCCATAAAGCATAAAGCTTACGTCTGCATAAAATAGCGTAACCACATCTGCAGCCATATATGCCATATCACCAATGCGGATTATAGGGCGGCTAAGCTCTACTTGTTCTCTTCCATTAATTGTATATGAAAAAACATCTGGCACAAATCGCTTAACTTGTGTATAATTAGTTATAGACAACCTGTTTGAAGCTGGCTCCCAAAAAATATATCTATCTACATTTGCCCTTAAAAAATCCACAGGCAAATATAAAACACCTTCAACCATAACGGGGCTATGCTCTGGCTGGGTTATCTCCCCTCTATTAGATATCAACAACCTTTCAGGGTTAAAATGGTTGTGATATTGAAAAAAGCCCACTTCATCCATATTTATATTTCTTGCATCTCTGTCGCTAGAATTTAAAAAAAACAAAACAAACACCGCAGCCGCTATAACCACGCCTATAACGGTTACAAAAATAATTATCCTTTGCTGCTTTATATTGTCGTCCCCCTCTTTGGTGTTCTCGTGTAATATTTAAAATTAACCTTTATATTATAACACGCCTTTGGGCAAAATAAAAGTCCCTACTGTATAAAAACTGGGTATATTTGATTGTCAAGCACCATAAACATTTATAAAGCAGCAAAAAACCAAGGCGTATCAACACGCCCTAGCACACTTGAGGAGGACAACCTAAAATGGACATAGAAAAAAACATGGACAACTTTTCCGAAGGCGTAGGCAGCCCTGCCACAAACCACATTAGCCTTTTTGGAGAAATAGCAACAGACCTCACCTTTAGCCATGATTCCTTTGGAGAGGGCTTTTATGCCTTTGACATATCCGTGCCTCGTTTAAGCCAAACATACGACCTTTTGCCTGTTATTATTTCAGAGCGTCTTCTAGAGGGCAGCAAGTTTGTAAAAAACGAGATAATAGAGATAGAAGGGCAAATACGCTCTTACAACAACTACATAGAAGAAGAGGCCCGCAACCGCCTCGTGCTTACCGTATTCACAAAAGACTATAACTTTTGCGAAGAACCCACAAAGCCAAGCCCTAACGAGGTTTTTTTAGACGGCTTTATCTGCAAGCCCCCCATATACCGCACCACCCCCTTCGGTCGTGAAATAGCTGATGTGCTTTTGGCCGTCAACCGCTCCTACAATAAGTCAGACTACATCCCCTGCATCGCCTGGGGCCGCAACGCCCGCTTCGTCTCAAAGCTATCCGTAGGCGACAACATAAAAATCTGGGGCAGAATGCAAAGCAGGCTCTATCAAAAAAAGCTAGACAATGAAGAGCTAGTCGAAAAAACCGCCTTCGAGGTCTCTGTCTCTCGTATAGAGTCTAAGTCTTAATCATCCGCCTTCAGAATTAGGCGAGTGGACGAATAGTATCCATCTCGTCATTGCGGGCTTGACCCGCAATCCCCTTCCTTCCCGAATTATATCAGAAAGGAAAGGTGTCCCGAATCAAGTCTTGCCAAAGGTTCAGGATGACAGTTAAGCATGCTATATCCACTCCCCATTCGTCAATCTCCTTGATTTTTCTTCATCCCCATGCTATACTATAACCATGTATCTAAAAGACAAAAACGACTATAAAAAGCTTCAAAAAGAAGCCTCCAAAGAAATAGGGATATGGTCTTTATGGCTTATCCCTTCTTTTGTTGTGGTTGCGACCGTAGCTTTTATGGTTATCAATATTCGATACCCTTTAACCTTGGATGACCTGCAAACAAAAGCAGAACAACCCCGCATAGTAGCACATAGAGAGTTTGATGATGCCTTCATTTATATGCTACCTATTGATGAAAACCTTTATAGAGTAAATATATATTCTTCAAGCCGTAGGCTGCAACGCTTTAGGTTTAACAACTCTTTCACCACGCCACCAGGCAACCTCCTGTTTGATGATAAAGGGTTTACAAGCCCTATCTTCTTCACCGTTTATAACTCTTCTAATTTTGCAACTTTTCACCTCATCCTATTCCACCTTCACACCACCAGCTTGCTTTACGTTATCCACCGCAAAATACGCAAGAAAGGGAGACATACCAATGAGTATCGAAGTTAAAAAGCCACTAAAAGATATTGGCATATACTTTCTATGCCTTTTGGCTTCTTTAATTATAATAATATCCTCATCCCTAGCGATAGAGTCTATACGCCACCCCTTTAGTTCCGATGATTTGTATCAAGACATGCTTCAAGCAAACACCGTAGCATACAAGCACACAGATGAGGTCTTTGTGTACAAAACGCGAGATGACGGCATAGCTTCGTTTCATGTTTTTGAAGCCAGCTCCATTTTTCCACGTTTTAGACACCATCGCAGCGGCGAGCCTAACGCCTTAGTGCTTTCTTCACCTGGTATTAGCAATGATGGCATATGGGTACAAGGTAGGCATGAGGTGATCTTATCAATGTCTTGCCCGTATGAGTTTAATGAAATCACCTTCTTTGCTGGCTCTATTTCCAAAAATTTTACTTTTTTTGATAACTTAGTATACCTTATTTTTATGCCTTCATTTTTGTTTCGCCAAAACCTACCAGACCACATCCCTCTTGATTTCTTGGCGATAATATTTTTATTTATGCCCTTTGTTGTGAGCACCGCCCTATTCATCCTACACAAAATAATACGAAAGAAAAGAGTCGCCAAAAATGAGCATTTATCCTAACCCCCACTGCCGCAAGGTTCGAGGCAGCCACATTTTAGTGATTAGCTGTGCCACATGCAAAGCCTTTGTTGCAAACTATCAAAAAGTGGGCGAAAGCAACCTTGTAAAAATGTATATAGACCGCATTGTTGATGGGGCTGTTGACCTCTCTCAAAGCCCAGGTGCCATATTTTGTGTAAATTGCAACACCCGCATCGCCACCCGCTACATTGTAAAGGCCGATAAAAAAGAGGCATACCGCCTT
>WQVB01000011.1 GCA_009781815.1 Defluviitaleaceae bacterium | reverse complement strand
CCTACCGTCATTAGACCTGTAGCGAAAGGGCCCGCATCCTTCCTAGTCGTCATCCTGAGCTTGACTCAGGATCTATGTATGATAGTGCATATCTTAATTAAGCCTGCCATTCTCCAATTAGATCCTGAGTCAAGCTCAGGATGACATGAGGGGGACTGTTTCGCTACAAGTCTATTGCGGGCTTGATCCGCAATCTCACTTATACCAATTACTAAAAAGTAGCGATTGCAAACCTAGAGATTGCGGATCAAGTCCGCAATGACGGTAGGTAAGAGAGTTCGTTTCGTTGTCGTCATCCCGTGCTTGACACGGGATCTATGTATGATAGTGTGCAACCCCAACTAAGCCTGACCTTCTCCAATTAGATCCCGTGTCAAGCACGGGATGACGACTAGGGGAGATTTTGCATTATTGTTGTTATTGAGCCTGACCTGCACCCCGATGAGGTGCTTGATATGGAATCTTATTGCTGATGATTGGTGGAGGGGATGTTTTGGAAAATCCTAATGACGTAATAAATTACGTAGCAAATGATGTAGTAAATATATTGCCAATATTGACGGCTGTAGGGTTTGGAGCTATAATTGCTGCCTTGATTGGATTTTTGGGCGGCTTTATGCAAGGGTGGCTGAGCAGAAAGCATTCTTTTAAAATGAGAAAAGAAGAAGATAAATATGAGCATATTCAATATAAAAAAATTAAACTCTACGATGCCTTAGGAGAGCTAGCTCGAAACCCTTTGACTCGTGATATGGATGATATGAAAGAATTTTTGAACAGTATGACTAAGGCATTAATTGAAATGCGAAAAATATATCGACCAATACTTTGGATGCTAGATGATGACGATTCAAAAGAATTAGAAAAACTATTCTTGATCACTAACGAACACAATAACTCAAGGAATGCAAAAGACTTTTTGAGCTCTTTGGTAAACTTAGAGGATAAGGTTTATACATCTATAAATAGAGAATTGAGAAAGATAAAAGAAACTAAAGGAGGGTAAAAATGCCAAGAAAAATTCACGTAAATGATATAATTAAGACGGTTGAGGAGCTTTGCATAAAGGCTTGTGTTGTTGTGCCTTGCGATATACGTCGCTTTATGGAAGGTGCCGTGGAGAAGGAAGAGGGACTTGGCAAGCAGATATTACAAGACATGCTTAAAAACCAAGACATAGCCATAGCTGACAACTTGCCCATATGCCAAGACACGGGCATGGTTGTGGTTTTTGTAACCATAGGGCAAGATGTGCAAATCGAGGGAGGTAGCCTTGGGGATGCTATTAACCAAGGGGTGCGTGATGGCTACGAAAAGGGCTTGCTCCGCAAAAGCGTGGTGGCAGACCCCATAAATAGAGTAAACACCAAAGACAACACGCCAGCCGTTATCCATTATAATATTGTGGAGGGGGATGGCTTTCACATCACCGTGTCGCCAAAGGGCTTTGGCAGCGAGAATATGAGCCGCTTGAAGATGCTTGTGCCTTCTGACGGCATTGAGGGTGTTAAGAAGTTTATCATCGAGACGGTGGTGGCGGCTGATGCCAACGCCTGCCCGCCTATTGTTGTTGGCGTGGGGGTGGGGGGCAGCTTTGAGAAATCCGCTATAATGGCTAAAGAAGCTTTGATGAAGCCCCTTGATGCCCACCACCCAGACCCTTTTTGGCATAATATCGAAAAGGAGCTACTGGCAGAGATTAACAACCTTGGCATTGGCCCTGCAGGGCTTGGGGGCAGGCTGACCGCCATGGCAGTCCACATCAACACATATGCTACCCACATTGCTGGCTTGCCGCTGGCTGTTAACATCGGCTGCCATGTAAATAGACATGAGGAGGCTAGCTTATAATGGAGATTTTTACACCACTAACGACTGACGCCATCAAAGGCCTTAAAGCTGGCCAAATGGTGCATATAACGGGGCATATCTACACCGCGAGGGATGCCGCACACGGTCGCTTGATAGAGCTTTTAGAGGCGGGGCGGCCTATGCCTTTTGATTTTGACGGCAATATAGTTTTCTACGCAGGGCCAGCACCAACGCCTGAGGGGGCGGCGTGTGGCTCTATTGGCCCCACCACGGCAGGGCGTATGGATTTGTATGCACCAACCCTTATCAAGCAGGGGCTTAAAGCTATGATAGGCAAAGGTTTGCGAAATGATAAGGTGGTTGCCGCTATTAAGGATTATGATGGGGTGTATTTTGTAGGCGTGGGGGGCGTTGCAGCCCTTATGAGCAAATGCGTAACCCATGTAGAGGTTGTGGCTTTTGATGACCTTGGCACAGAGGCTATACGCCGTTTAACCGTTGAAAAAATGCCCGTTATCGTTGCTATTGATAGCGAGGGGAGAAATGTATATGAAAGGTAGCATATGCATGATAGCTATATTGAAATTATGACTGTATACATATAAAGAATTTGATGAAGAGAGAGATAATGAGTGATAAATTAGACTATTTAGAAGTAAGAGAATTGATAATAGAAGATTATGATGAATTCATCGAACTTGATGACTTTAGCCCAGAGCAATCAATCGCAGCTACCCTTGAAGGTTCTATAAGATTAATGAGATCAAGTAAAAAATTCTATATTTGTGTTGTGATAACATTGGCTATATTGAGCTTAAAACAAGGTTTCATTCCTGATTATTTGCTTATTTGCTTGGATGTAGTCAATTTTAAGGGAATTGAGGGGCTAAGCGACGAAGAACAAAGTGCCTTCAGAGAAGATATGGATAGCTTGGAGAAGTTGCTAGGTATGGAGGATTACAAAATCGATAAAGATGAGATCTACAAGGCGAGAGTGAAGATGCTATTGGGCTTATTCGAGTAGAAGTGTAATTTAAAATTTTCACAACCAATAAAGAAGATATATTTGATGATAAGCTTTAAGAACGTGAGTAAAAATTATGGTACTAACATTGTCTTGGATGGTTTTTCCATATAAATTAGCCAGTCTAGCATAGGTTATACAATGCCCTCTATAGGGTAACCCGTCGAAGAATTGTTTTGCATCCATAAATTATCTAAAATAGGCTTGACATTTGGTGGTGCTTGTGTTAATATATCTTTTGGGTTGCTTAACGTTGCCCAAAATATGCGGATGTGGCGGAACTGGCAGACGCGCTGGACTTAGAATCCAGTGGGCAACCGTGCAGGTTCGATTCCTGTCATCCGCATTTTTTTGCCCATTTTGAGGGTCATCAGCACCGAAGTGAGGATGAGAACCTAAGTTAAAAATCACCGATAGACTTCACTTTAAACCAATGTGAAGCGTATTGGTTTAAAGTTTGCTATCGATGTATTTAACTAAGATTCTCATGGGGACAATTAGCTCAGCTGGTAGAGCACATCCTTGACGTGGATGGGGTCAGGGGTTCAAGTCCCTTATTGTCCATTCTTGTTGAAAATTTATTTTAGGAGTTGTTATTATGGATTTTTTTAGAGGGTCTATATTTTTAACTGGTGAAGCACCAACCCTAAGCCAAGCGGCAGGGGAGGGCAACCAAACCGCAACCACCACAAACGGCGGCGGCAACGGTGAAGAGGCACAAGGCAACGCCTTTTTAAACCCTATGACGTTTATCCTTTGGGGTTTGATTATTGTGGGTATGTGGTTTATGCTTATTCGCCCGCAACGCAAGCGTGAAAAAGAAGCCCGTGAGATGCAATCATCCCTTAAAGTTGGCGAAAGTGTTGTAACAACCAGCGGCTTTTATGGCAAGATTGTAGGGGTAAGCGATGATGCGTTTTTAGTTGAGTTTGGCGAGAACAAAGGCGTTAACGTATGGGTGCGTAAGCATGATATAGCTGGCGTTAAATCTCCAACTACTACTGTTACAAAAACCGACACACCAGCTGTGGAAGATAAAAAAGATAAATAAAACAATAAAAACCACGGGGCTTTGTGCTTTGTGGTTTTGTTGATTTTGGATAATTTGTGAGGTGCTTAGCAATGAACAAAAAATATTTTGCTAGAATATTGATTGTGCTTTGTGGTGCTTTGATGCTGGCGGGGTGCGATGCTAAAGAGGATTTGCATGAGGAAATGCGACTACATCTAAGGGATGTTTTTATTGTTGAAGGTGAAGAGATGATTTCTGAAGGTTTTCTTTCTAGCGGTGCTAGATATGAGTTTCGTGGGGAGTTTGATTTTCATCAGTTTAGGGTAGATTACAATTTTTATTTAGAAAGACCTACGGGAGATATAGCTACTGTCAATAACTATATAGAGGCGGCCGAGATTGGGCAGTTATATATCTTTCCAACTTTGCGAAGTGATATGGAGAACATAGAACGCAATTGGATGATTGTTGTTAGACATTGTAGCGATGCAAATGTTTGGATGGTTAAAGTTGAGTTTGACGAAGGAGTTTTTTCGTTGGGAGAACCAAATATATTTACCATAAGCAGCATAAATAGGAGAGTGATAGAATTTTCTCGCAATGCGGGTAGCGTATATATGATATCACCAGAATATTTGGGGTTTGAGAACACGCTAGAAGGAAGATAATAAAAAATCAGGCAACCTTTGTTATGGTTGCCTGATTTTTTATTGCTCGCTATCCAAGCATAATTCTTGTATTTTAGCCAAAATCTCTTCTTTACCTTGCCTTGTTTCGGATGAAAGGGGCAATAAGGTTGCTGTGGCTGGCACTCCCAAGGCCTCACGGATGATTTTGATATGCTTTGGTGCTTGAGAACGTTTTATTTTATCAAGCTTGGTGAGGACGAAAATGATAGGCATGTTGTAGTGTTTTAGCCACTCAAACATCTGCAAATCAAGCACAGAGGGGGCGTGGCGTATGTCTAGCAAAAGAGCTACGGCCTTTAGCTGCTCCCTACCTGTTAGGTATTTGTCTATCATAATGCCCCATTTTTCTTTCTCGCTTTTTGGGGCTTTTGCATAGCCATAGCCTGGCAGGTCAACAAAATACATTTTGTCGTCTATATTATAAAAGTTTATGGTGCGGGTTTTGCCTGGTGCTTGGCTAACACGAGCTAGAGATTTGCGACCGATAAGGCAGTTTATCATGGAGGATTTGCCCACGTTTGAGCGACCTACAAAGGCTATCTCTGGTAAGATTTCTTCTGGGTATTGCTTTGGCACGGCAGCAACTGCCGCCAATGTTGGGTTGATTATTTTCATTTGTATAGCTCCTTATAAAATGCAAGCCCATGATTCTCTATTTTTCTGAACCTACGTCTCTATTCATCAAATCTACAACGGCGTTTTTTGGTTTTTTGCCGTGATAGAGGATTTTGTTGACCTCTTCCACAATGGGCATTTCTACGCCGTATTTGTTTGCCAGCTCTAGCACGGGGGCGGCTGTGTTGATGCCCTCTACAGCCATGTTAACCTCTTGCAGCACTTGGGCTACGGGCTTTTCTTGAGCCAGCAGGTTGCCTGCACGCCAGTTTCTTGAATGTTGGCTGGTGCATGTTACGATAAGGTCGCCAATGCCTGAAAGACCAGCAAAGGTTTGAATGTTTGCCCCCATGGCCACGCCTAGGCGGGCGATCTCTGCTATGCCTCTTGTTATCAAGCCTGCTTTTGTGTTATCGCCAAAGCCAAGGCCGTTTGAGATGCCTGCGGCTAAAGCTATAACATTTTTTAAAACGCCCCCAAGCTCCACACCTATGATGTCTGTGCTGGTGTATACACGAAAGTTTTCTTCAGAGAAGGTGTTTTGCAGCCTTTTGGCGATGGCTTCGTCTATAGAGGCTACGGTTACGGCTGTGGGCATGTTTCTTGATACCTCTTCAGCGTGGCTTGGGCCTGAAAGGCAAGCTACATCACACATGGGGGCTGTTTCTTTAAGATATTGGGTTATCCGCAGCTGGTGGCCATCTTTTTGGATAAGGCCTTTTGAAGCGTTTATCAGCACCTGACCCTCTCTAAGCAAAGGCACCAAAGAAGGGAAAACCGTAGGGATATCTTTAGAAGATAGGGCTATTAACAAAAGGTCTTGCTCCACGGCATGGTTTATGTCGCTGGTTATTTTGATGTTTTTTGGGATGGTGATGCCTGGGAGCGAACGCTTGTTTTCTCTCTCGCTGTCAAGCATTTTTGCTAGGCTTTCGTTAGGCTCCCACATTACGACATTGTGTCCGTTTTTTTCTAGCAGGCAAGCTAAGGCTATGCCCCAGCTCCCAAAGCCTATTATACAAACTTTTTCCATATATTTACCCTCATTAATCTTTCTTTTATATTTTAAAAAATTGAAAGTTAAACTTCATTATAACAAAAAACTTTATGCTTGACTACTCTTTTTTGAAATTATACTTATACGTTACCCTGATTCGCCCATAACTTAAGCTCGTCATTGTTACTTGCTGTGGAATTAACCCCTACTCGTCATCCTGAGCTTGACTCAGGATCTAATTGGAGTAGGGCAGGCCTAGTTGGGGTTGCGTCCTATCATACATAGATCCTGAGTCAAGCTCAGGATGACGAGTAGGGGAATAGCATGGCAATGATTTCGTTGTAAGTTGGGATGGCGTGAGTGTGGAATGACGACTATTTTACTCACTCTTTAAAATCACCTTGTAAAATGCACCAAAATATGCTATACTTATAGTAGGGGATACAAACCAAACACAGGAGGCTTAGAACAATGCACGATATAAAAAAAATAAGAAACAACTTTGAAGAATTTGTTGCAAATTTAAACAAAAGGGGAGGGAGCATCAACATAGCCCCATTTATAGAGATGGACAAAAAACGCCGAGACATTATTGTAGAGGTAGAGGCTTTAAAATCCAAGCAAAACCAAGTGTCTAAAACTGTGCCTGCCCTTAAAAAAGAAGGGAAAGACACCGCACCCATTTTTGCCGAGATGAAAGAGCTTTCTGACCAGATAAAAGGTTTTGATGCAACTCTATCTCAACTAGAAGGGGAGATGGAGGCTTTTCTTTTACAAGTGCCTAATATACCTAGCTGCCTTGTGCCTGAAGGGGCAGACGAAACCCAAAACCAAGAAGTACGCAAGCACCTTGAGCCTACCCAGCTTGGCTTTGAAGCTACACCTCATTGGGATTTAGGCAAAAACCTTGATATAATGGACAACGAAACAGCTGGAAAGGTTACAGGCTCTCGCTTTATGTATTTAAAAGGGGCAGGGGCAAGGCTAGAGCGTGCCTTAATTAATTTTATGCTTGACCTACACGTGGCAGAACATGGCTACACAGAAGTGTATGCACCTTTTATAGCCCATGAACGCTCTATGCAAGGCACGGGCCAGCTGCCAAAGTTTAAAGACGAGGCCTTTAAGCTTGAAGGGTGGGATTATTATTTGATACCCACATCTGAGGTAACCGTTACAAATATGCACCGTGAAGAGATTTTAGAGGGGGCTTGCTTGCCTATAAAATATACGGCTTTTTCGGCTTGTTTTAGGTCTGAAGCTGGGGCTGCGGGGCGAGATAATCGAGGCCTTATCCGCCAGCATCAATTTAACAAGGTAGAGCTTGTAAAGTTTGCCCACCCTAACAATAGCTATGATGAGCTTGAAAAGCTGACGGCAAATGCCGAAGAGGTGCTAAAACGCCTTGGCTTGCCCTATAGGGTCGTCAAGCTTTGTGCAGGAGACCTTGGCTTTTCATCTGCCTTGACATATGATATAGAAGTGTGGATGCCAAGCTACAACCGCTATGTAGAGATTTCATCTTGCTCTAATTTTGAAGATTTTCAAGCTAGGCGTGCAGGTATTAAGTTTAGAGAGGCAGCTGGCGAAAAGACCCAGTTTGTGCATACCTTAAATGGCTCTGGCTTGGCTATCGGCCGCACAATGGCGGCTATAATGGAAAATTATCAAAATGAAGATGGCAGCATAACAATACCAAAAGCTTTACAGCCATATATGGGTGGCATGGATAAAATTATATAAAACACAAGGGGGGAAGAACGTGAAAAAAGATTTTGAAGATTTTGTAGAGTTGCTTGGTGAAGACCACAACATGGTAGACATTATGCGGGATGTAGCAATAAAAACCGTTGAAATTTTAAGAGAAGGCCTAGAAGAAGATGATGATATACCCGAAGAGGCTAGAGAAGCATATTTAATGCAAGTTGTAGCACAGTCAACAACCATGATTATGCTAAACCGCTATCACGACTGGTTGCATAGAGATGAATATTAACCAAAAAAGATGCCTAAGTTGTTAGGCATCTTTTTTGTTAGCATAGGGGTGTGGGTATATAGCACTAAACTGTCATCCTGAACCCTTGGCAAGGCTTGATTCAGAATCCCCTTCCTTCCTGAATTATCCCGACTAGGAAGGAGATTGCGGATCAAGTTTCGCTTAAAACCAAGCTTCGCCTAAAATCGGGCTCAGCCTAGGGCATCAACCAAGGGTCCGCAATGACGAAGATGAGCAATCGGCGGATTATATTGCCGTCATCCCGTGCTTGACACGGGATCTATGTATGATAGTATACAATCCCAATTAGGACTGCCCTTCTCCAATTAGATCCCGTGTCAAGCACGGGATGACGACTAGGAGTGGTTTGGGATAACGACACTTGGGTTCGTTTTGCTACGAGTTAAGGATGACGAGGCGTATTGGTGTATTTAAAACCCAGCTCGCTTTCTTCTTATGTCGCTTATATTGTTTGCGAATTTCTTTATCTGCAAAGTAATTATAACATGACTTACGGCGGACATAACCCCCACTATAATCGACACTATAATATTGCCCGTGCTTAAAATATCTCTAACATCAGGCATGGCGAGAGATAACATCAAAATCAAAATACTTATACCAACGAAGACAAAAGACATAATCACAAAGGTGTTAGAACCTTCAATAGAGCCGATGATGTTGCTTTCTATATTGCTTTGGGTGGATTTTATCATGTTTAAAATAGGGCGATAGTAGAAAAATATTAAAGGAATGAAAATAGCCAAACCAGCCATGTTGAGGAGGACGGGGATGAAGCCATCAAAAACAAGGTGGAAGGGTGCTAAAATAAAGGTGATGCCCGTTATAGCCAAAAGCACAATCGTTAAAATGACAATACCTGTTGCTGCTTTGAGAGCTTTTTGTGTGTTTATCCTGTCTCCTTTTTTGCATGATTCTAAGAAAGTGGTGATAGCGTAAACAAAAAGGGAGATTATTGTTACATTAAGCACTATAGATACAAAGTTGATGGTGGTGAAGTTAAATGTGGCGAAAAAATTTATAACCCTTCCTATTATCAACAAGACAAAGCCTAGTATAACCGCAGGGTTTTGGCCTGCTTCATGTAGCATTTGGGTGAATGATTTTTCTTCAGTTGGGTACATTTTGCTACCTCCTTTTATGTAGTCAATATTTTTCTACAGATTGCACAAACTTTTTAAGCTGCAAAATAAGAACTATGAAGGGTATGTTGACAATAAGGCTAAAAAACGACGCTGTTGACATGGTGAAGAAAAAGAACAAAACCCTAAAGCCGAAAATGAAAAGGGAAATGACGATAAAGCTATATGCTCCTTTTATGTGCCTAAAGCTCTCGTTTTGCAGGTTTTCTTTTGTGGATTGTATCATGCTAAAAATAGGGCGATAGTATAAAAATATGCCGCCGAAGAATATTGCTGCGGAGAATATCACGATAATCACACCGCCGAGAAAGCCAAAATTAAAGCCAATAAACGTAACTGATGTATTGGCAAGCCACAACACAAAAAGAAGGGAGTGTGCAAAGGCAACGACCCTAGCCATAGAGAGGGATATTAAGGCTTTTGCTTTGTTTTCTCTATAGCAAGACGAGAAAAACACACAGGCGGTTGCGGCGGAGAAAAGGAAGATGCCAAAGGTAAAAACATCAAACAAAGAGACGCCAGAGTTAAAGGTTAGGGCATACAATATAGCCCCTGCAATAAGGATTAACACAAAGCTCACAAGCAGCACGGCTTGCCTGCCAAAGGCATATAAAGCTTGAGAAAAGCCTTCTCTTTGGTGCATAACCAAACCTCCTACTCGTCAGATGCCTTTTCGTTAAAATCTTGCAGTCGCTTGTATACTATATTGTGCAAGGTGCTTTCTTCACCCACATCACCAGCGGGGCGAGACATTAAAATCTCCATGCCCTCATCTATGTGGCTGATGGGGTATATGTGGAATTTGCCTTCCCTCACCGCTTCGATAACCTCATCTTTCAAAAAGAGGTTTAGGGTGTTTTGAGCGGGGATGATAACCCCCTGGCTGCCCGTCAAGCCCCTGCTTTGGCAAAGGTCAAAAAAGCCCTCAATTTTAACGGTGATGGCCCCTACTGGTTGTATCTCTCCCTTTTGATTGATAGAGCCAGTTACGGCTATCTCTTGATTGATAGGCAGGTTAGCAAGTGAGGAGAGGATGGCGTAAAGCTCGGTGGAGGAGGCGGAGTCTCCATCTATGCCTGTATAGTTTTGTTCAAAGCACACACGACAAGAAAGACTTAGGGGGAAGTTTTGTGCGTATTTTTGCCCTAAATATCCAATCACTATTTGCACGCCTTTATCGTGTATCTCGCCGCTCATTTGGGCTTCGTTTTCTATATTGATGATGCCTGCCTTGCCCACATATGTGGTGGCCGTAACCTTTGAAGGCTTTGCGAAGACGGTACCCCCCGTGTCTATTGCAGCTAGGGCGTTTATCTCGCCTATTTTGCCACCTGTTGTCTCTATCATAATAGAGCCATCTTCCATCATTTGGGTTATTTTTTCTTCATAAAGCCCAAGGCGATATTCTTTTTGGGTTATGGCTTTTTGTATATGAGCTTTGTCGATAAGGGATACACCCTCTTTTTTTGCCCAAATATAGGCTTCTATCAGCACATTTGCCAGCTGGTCAAACTGGCCTGTGAGCTTTTTTTGACTTTCAGCCAAGCGGCCAGAATATTCGATAACTTGGGCGACGCCGCAGGCGGTTAGGTCAAACAAACCCTCGTCTTCCACAAAAGATTTAATAAAGCGGCAAATCTCGGTTAGATGCTCTTGGGTATAGTCCATTTCATAATCAAAAGGCACCAAAGCCTTAAAGAGACCTACAAAATCCCCATCATAGGCACTTAGCAAGTCATAATAATAATTATCACCAACTAAGATGATTTTTGTATCAAAAGCTATAGCCTCGGGCTTGATGCCCGCTACAGGCACGCCCATTTGGTGTTCTTTAGGGTTTTCTATTAGGATTTTTTGAGATTTAATGGCACGCTTCAAAGCATCCCACAAAAAGGGTATGGAGAGAACATCACCAGCTTGGAGGATGATGTAGCCCCCGTTTGCCTTGTGCAAAAGACCGCCCTTTATCTTCATATAATCTGTTGTTAAATTTCCAAACTCGCTATCATATTCTATCTCGCCCATAATGCCTGCATATGTGGCGTTTGATGCTACCTCTACAGGTGCGTGTTTAGTGCCTTTGTGGCTTGCTATAATATTTATTTTGTATAGCTTCATCACATCTTCTTTTGTCTTTTTTAAAGCCCAAGGTATAGAGCCAGACAGGGCGTCGTCTTCTTCCAACTCTTGCAAGTCTCCAAAGCTTTCGATATTTTCTAAGATATTCTCTTTCAAATCAGCCAAATAGGCTAAAACGGGGGCATCTTCATCTATATATTTTTCTTGCAAGCGAGATATATGGTGGCCAACGGCAAAAAGAGATAGGTTATAGTCTATCTCAGATATTTTGCTACGGGCTTGTTTTTCTTGCCTTTTAAACTCATCCATTAGCTTTGTGGCGTTTTCGTGTATCACCTTTGATGTGGCGGTTATTTCTTCTCTATCGGCTTCAGGCAGCTTGCTAAAATCATCTATATTGAGGATTGCACCGTCAACTATAGGGTCAAAAGATATGCCCCTGTCGCTAAAACGCACCTCAAACCCTTTGGTCTTGCTCTCTTCTGAAAAGACCTTAAACTGATCTTCTTTTATGTTGTCAAACTTTTTTAAGATGTCTGCCTTTTGTTCCTCATACTCTTTAGTTTCAAAAAGCTTTGGGATTTCAACATTAAGCACTTCTAACAGCTCTGCCAGGTCTTCCTTGAAAGATAAGGCATAGCCAGGGTTAAAGGTAAGTAGCTTTGGGCTTTTAGGGTCTTTAAAATTATACACATATGCTAAATCTTTAGGTGTGTCTTCTTTTTCAGCCGCTATTTTGGCGAAATGCGTAGCAAAGCTTGTTTTGCCGCAGCCAGCCATGCCTGAGACATATATGTTGTAGCCCTCTCGCCTGGTGGCAAAGGCAAAGTCAAAGGCATCTACCGCCCTTTTTTGCCCTATAATAGCTTTTTTGGGGCAAAGCTCTGCTGTGGTTTTAAAACCTAGCCCCTCGGGGTTGCAGCTTTTTTTAAGTTGTGTATAGTCAAGCTTTTTCATGCTTAAACCTCCATTATTTAGAAGTGAGTAGATGCATCTCTATTGTCATCCCCAAGAGTTGCTGATAATCCCCCATCGTCATCCTGAACTTGATTCAGGATCCCCTTCCTTCCTGATATAATTCGGGGAGGGAGGGGATTGCGGGTCAAGTTTCGCCATCCCGTGCCACCCCTACCGTCATCCCGTGCTTGACACGGGATCTAATTGGATAAGGATAGACCTAGTTGGTTGTACACCATCATACATAGATCCCGTGTCAAGCACGGGATGACGGGTGGCAAGGGTTGGGGATGAGGGTGATTCATGATGACGAGTTGGTGGCGGGGTCGGCTACTCCTACAACCCCAAAAACATTATAACCGCATCTTCCATCGGGTTTTTGTAATAGGATTCTCTTGTGCTTATCTGCTTAAAACCATGCCTTTCGTAGAGTGATAACGCATGGTGGTTGCTTTCTCTAACCTCTAACATGAGAAAGGATAGCCCCTTTTCGTGTGCAAACTCTAAAAAAGCTTGCATCAAGCAAGTGCCTATGCCCCTGCCACGAAAGCTAACATCAACCGCTATATTTAAAATATGCCCCTCGTCTAGTATATGATGCATACCGCCAAAACCTACAACAATATTATCTGCTGTGCTATCTAGTGCCACCACATAAAAAGCATGGGGATTTTTAAGCTCTTGTTCAAAGGAGCTTTTGCTCCACGCTTGGTCAAGAAAGGAGGCGTTTTCAATCGCTACAACCCCTTGTAAGTGGCACTCTTTCATGGGTTTTATAACTATGTTCATTTGCCTTGTGCCTCTCGCTCGGCTTGGCTTTGCCTTATGTATTTTAACTCAAAATCTTGGCTGTTTACGGCACTATACGCATTTTTTGAAGCTAACAAAGCCAAGCTAGATGCCCTTTGTAAAAGGTTTTGAGGGGAGGCTATGTTATATCCCTCCACATTTGCCCCATCCCCAACTAAAAGAATAGGCTTATTGTGAGATTTTGCCATGTCAAGCAATTGCTCAATTTGATAAAGCCCAGCATCTAAAAGACATTCTTCGTGGTAATAGATAGCACCATATACCTCTCCCCGCCTTGCATCCATAACAGGCACAACGACGCCGTCAAAATAAGCCACATTAAAAGCCAAAGCTTGCAAAGAGCAAACAGGCACTATTTTAAGTTTTTTGGCAAAGGCAAGCCCCTTGGCGATAGATGCACCAATACGTAGGCCTGTAAAAGAGCCTGGGCCTTGAGAGCAAGCCAAAAGCTCTACATCTTCAATTTTCACTTGGCATAGGGTTAAAAGGCTATCTATAGCGGGCATAAGGGTTTGAGAGTGGGTGATGCCGCTGTTTACAAAAACCTCGCCAAGCACCATATTATCACGGCAAAGGGCGACGGATGCCGCCTTGCCTGATGTATCTATACCTAATATTAGCATATTGTAATCCTCCTGAAACTTTCCCCTTTTGCAAAATCTTTTTCTATTTTGATATATATGGTGTGGGGGGGCAGGGCATCTTTTATTATTTGCGACCATTCTATGAGGCACACGCCCCCTGCGTAAAAATAATCATCTAAACCAGCGTCAAAAAAATCATCGCCACTTTGCAGGCGATAAACGTCAAAGTGGTAAAGGGGCAGCCGCCCGCAGGTATATTCGTTGATAATTGCGAAAGTAGGGCTAGAAATATCCCTAGTGATGCCTAGACCTTTGGCAAAGCCTTTTGAAAAGGCCGTCTTGCCAGCTCCAAGCTCTCCATCAAGGGCGTACACTTGGCCTGCTTGAGCGTTTTCGGTTAATTTTTTTGCT
>WQVB01000010.1 GCA_009781815.1 Defluviitaleaceae bacterium | reverse complement strand
TGGTGCAGTTTTTGTTATGCGTATATCTGCATATGGGGGCGGCGGCGGTGGTGGTGGGGGAGGAGGAGGGGTGGTGGCTGGCGTCCAGCTGGCGGTGAAGGTCATATCGCCCGTTGGTATTATAAGCCCCACTGCCAAAGACGTTAAGCCTGATGCACCTGCAGGTGTGGTTTGCGTCCAGCCTGCGAAGGTGTATCCATCACGCTGGGGTGTTGTAACTACTCCATGAAACACTATAGTGTTGCCGTTTACAACATTTATGCTTGATGGCATATTTGTTACATCATCTAAAGCCGCACCTGGCAAGAAAGTAACGCCATGAGGGTTAACTTGCGTTTCAACTGGAGGTGTTGTTATTGGCGGCGGAGTGATGCCCCCAATAGCAGGTCTTTGCAACGCCGCACTATTGCTTACGGTAGAGCCTGCAGCTGTTGTTAAAGCCTCTGCAGAAAACCTTATCTCCGTTATATTTGGGGTGGTGGCGTTAGCTGCGGCGGGTAGGTTGTGTAAGGTTACCGTTAAGACGCCCCCTGATACACCTGTTGGCAGGGTGTAAGAAAATGTGGCGGCAGATGGAGCTAAAGCCACGCCATTTCTATATACCGCAAAGGTATCAGGTAAAAACCTTACTCTATTGTCTATTGCGTCGGTTATAACAAAGTCGCCAGGCAGGGCATGCTCATTGTTGTTGGCTATTGTTATCACATATTGGATGCTCTCGCCTACATTTATAGGCCCTGCCGTGGGGGATGTTTTTGTGAAAGCTGGAGCTCCAAGGGCTGACCACACAGCGGTAAACGTCATATCTTGCGTAACCACAACATTGCCTATGGTTGCCGTTTGCTCTATACCACCGCCAGACGGGGCGGTTTGTTGCCAACCGCCAAAGATGTAGCCTGAGCGTGTTGGCTGGCTAACTGCACCGCCATTTGGTGCTTGTGCGTTATATATGGTGCTGTTGTGGGCCACGCTTCTATTGGCTGGCATATTGGACACGCCCGCATCAGCCCCTGGCAAGAAAGTAACGGCCGCAGGGCCTCTTAAACCAATGTTCACCCCATTCCAGCTCCAGTTGGCTGTGTTTGTGCTTGCTTGCACGCCTACCGTTGTGGCGTTGGCATGGCTTGCAGGTATGGTGATGCCCGCACCTTGGTTGGTAAAGCGTAACGCAGCATCTGCCTCTGGGTTGGTTATTACAAGATTAACAGCTTGACCCACATCCATGCCATAGATGCGGAAAGAGCCTATAGGTGCAGTGGCGGATGATGTGGCCTGCATTATAAAATCGCCAGTGGCTGCATCATAAGCACGTATGGTTACGCCCGCCCTGCCTAGCTCGCCACTATCAAGCACGCCGTTGCCGTTTGTGTCGGTGAAGATTGCACCTTGCACCTCGCCAAGGGTGAGGCGTATGCCCATATCAAAACCACGCCTATGCATGGTTGCCATTGAAGAGCTGCTAAACATGCGAGGGTTATAAATATTTTCGCTTCTATCCCACAGGGTGGCGTTTTGCATTATCGATTCCCAATCAGGCACCATGCGGAAGTAAAAACTTTCGCTTGCCCCCACCGCAATAGGCATGCCATCTATACGCTCTATTAAGATAGAATAGACATCTGCCCAATCCGAAGGGTCAACACTATCTAGCCATGTTGCTCCCCCTCGTGTTTCGCTATGGGTTGTTGCGTAACGTACCCTATACCCTGCTGGCAAGCTGCCAACCAAGCCAGCAAAGTGCATATCAAAGCCAAATGGGTTAGCTTGAAAATACCCGCCAGCGGTTGCCCCTTGCCTTGGTATTGGTATAATGGCGTAAAAGTCATTAACAACTACTTCAGAGTTGTTTGTCATGGTGATGCGAACGTCAACCTCATCGCCATTTATAATCTCTAACATGCTGTCAGGGTTTGCTGGGTTAAAAAACCCAAAAGTGCCAGTTGTGCCGTTACGCACTAGGGCAACTTCACTACCTACAAGCACTTCAGAAAAGCCTACAAGGTTTATAGTGCCGCTGCCAGCCACCACCACTTGGTTAGCGGTGCCAAAATGAAAGGTGCTGTTGTTAAGGGTTCTTGTAGAGCCAGCTGTTGCGATGTTTTCATCCATAACCCTAGCCATAAAAACATCATTTAAAGCCAAAGGCCCCGTTCTAGCTGTTGGTGGAATAAATGCAGACATGTACACCCTTAAGCTATATGCCCCAAAGCCGCCACTAAACCACCCAACAACGGCCTCTGGCACTCTTAAGCGATAAACTGTAGCACCGCTAGAGTCTACTATCTCTTCAACCGTTACGTCATTTGGGCCAGCTGGTGCGGTTAAAATTGTGCCGTCTGCCACACTCCACGTTCTGCCCATATTCCTTACCACGATGGAGTTTATGTCAATATCAATTTGCCCTTGAGGAGAACGCAAATAAACATAAAACCCTTCTGCCCCAAACATTTGCGTGCCGCTGGCAGCACCATTTGTTCTACTAAGGCTAAAAACTATATTGTCAACGGTTGAGCCTGCGTTTATAGTGCCGCTAAAGTTGCTTATGCCTGCATTAAGCGTCATTTGAGGCACAGCGGCTGAGGCGATTGCAGATGTTGTTGCACGGGTGTAGAGGGTGCTTGAAACATCATCTCTATCACCATTTGGAGTGTTGCCTGTTAAAACGTTAGCTCTCTCACCAGCATATACACTAGCAGGGAGAGAAGTGTTAGGAGGCACTTCTCCAAACAATCGCCCATAATATATAAATGTTTGGTGTATTTCAGGGCTGTTAAAGCCAAAGTTGTGGTTGTATAGGGAGTTTACCGATACATCACCTGCAAGCTCATAATACAAAGATACAATAAACTCATCTGAATTTAAAAGATAGTGAGCTGGAAGCCAATTGGAAGCGTGAGGCACAAAGCTTATATCTACGCTAGCAAAAGGTCGGTTAGCATTATGAGGGTTGGTGATGCCTATTGGGCCATCTATGCGGATTTGCCTTTCGCTGCCTGCTACCCACTCTCCATGAGTGCCTGCAGACATATCTCTTGTCATTACATTTACAACAATGTTCTCAATGCCGTTTGCACCAGCTGGCAAGCGAAAGCCTTGTATGCCTTTATAGTTTAAAGTGTCGTTAGGAAAATAAACAAACACGGCTTGGTTTGTCAAAGGCTCTAAAAAGCTATTTTCAATTCTAAAGCCCCCCATTGGTGCTAAAGGGACAGGCGAGGGAAAGCGAGATAAAGTGTTAACGCCAGTTAAAGGCAATACAGTTAATCTATTTAGGTGAGGCTGGGGTATCCTAACTCTAAAGCTCCCTGATGGGCTCATGCCGCTTACATTAGCGGCAGGGGATGCCTCGCCTAGGGGTATAACCTCAAGTGTGCCAGCTTCAAAAACCGATATATAAAGCCCAAGTGCCCCAGGGGTTGGCAGTGCATCTTCACATATAGTGCCTTCTATTCTAAATTGTGTAGACACGTTGCCAACGGCGATAAGGTTAGCACCAGTTAATATTATATCTAATAAATAATAATCTCCACCCCCATCTCTCACCTCATAGTTAAAAGTGTTGGCTGTTAAGTTATGAGAAGTGCCGATAGGGTGTGCCGTAAGCATTGGAAGGCCTGTGATAGCATCACTACCCACAACCCACTTAGGCACTCTAACCGTGAAGGTTATACGCTCATGCAGCAGCTGCTGGTTAAAACGTGCAGGGTTTTGGTTTAGTTGAGGTGTAGTGCCTGGGGCGGTGCGATGAATAGATAAGCTATGCCCCCAAGTTTGCCCTGGTGCTCTATCTTGTGAAGTGTGAGAGCCTTGGTTTGGTTGAAACCTTAAGCTCAAGCCAGCATTGCCAGAAAATTGATATCTATATAATGCCTGCTCTTGAGTAACAGCCCCGTCTTCATACACTTTCACCCTTATGGGGTTTTCTCTAAACCCTCCGCCAGTTACACCCAAAGCAAAGGCGAAATCTGACGCAATGTCAATACGAAGGTTAAGATTGCTTACCACGGGGGCTATGTTAAAAACAAGCCTGCCCCCGCCTGACCTATATGTGTTTAACAAAGCACCCACAGCTAAAGTGCCAGCCACAACCTGAGGGTGGTCAGCTTGGGCATATTGGCGTATGGCAGGGTTAGGGTGAAACTCTACGCTGTCCACGGCTACGGCAAGGTCCCCCAAAAGGTTGCTAGGGTCAACTGTCCAGCTACTAAACCTTGAACCCTCGCTTGATGGGTTCATGCCTGGGGCGGCTATAAATTGAAAGCCATCATCTAAAGCCACCTCTATTGTGCGGTTAGTAGAGCCTGGCGTGAAGCTGGTGGATATCTCCAATGTTTGAAAAGAGCCAGCAGACGTCCAAATGCCACCGTTAAAAGTAGCGTTAGGCGTGGCAAAGTTGACTACTTGTGCATCATCAAAAAACCCCTCTAGCGTAACGTCTAGCCCGCTGCTATGTAGCACAATTGGTATATTGCCCTCTTCTACTTCTTCTTGGCTTATATCCTCATTAAACTCTATTTCTGGTGTATATATTTCGCTATAGCTTTCAGAAATTGCCGTTATCGGCATAATGCCAACCAGCATAATAAAAGCCAAAAGCAATGAAGCTATTCTTTTAAAATTGCTTGTTCGTGCTAAAGTCATCTTTAAAACTCCTTTTTTATATTTTGTGCTTTATTATTTCCCTTTAGGGTTATACTATTTCGCAACTAAAATCCTTGTAAAATCTTGTCTTTTCGCACCAATGCTTCGCTAGAAAAATCTTATTTGCCTTTGGGCAAACTGCGATTTATCCAACTTCGCCTTGATGCAAAAATCCTGCGATTTTTAGCAAGGTTTTAATTGCGAAATAGTATTAATCCATCCAAAAAAGAAGGTCTGCTATATCTTGTGGCATTGTGGAGCTTTCAAAAAACTCAAACCTCATACGCCAGCCACCACCATCTTCGTGGATAGACGTGCCTATCAAAATGTCGCCGCTGCCTTCGTTTACCACATAAAACCTAAGAAGCTCCCCTAAAAAGATACGCATCTGCCGCTCAAACATAAAGCCAAAACGGCTAATTATGCCTGCCACGTCTTCATGGTTTCTTGCGGCCTCCAAAGCTAATAAAATCTCTTGTGTTCTATCTATAGGCGTGTCATCATCAGGCATTGACTCTTCAAGCTCCGCCTCTGGCTCTTCGATAGGCTCTAGCTCTTGATAAAGCTCCACTTCATATTGAGTTAGCTCTTCTTCCTCAATCTCAAGCTCAGGTGCCTCTTCCAAAGGCAGCTCGTAAGCCTGCTCTTCATAGCTTACCGAATCAAAATCTACCACTTTAGGCGAGGGAAGCTTAAAATATTCCTCCTCCTTATCTATTTTCAACTCATATACGTTAGCTTCATAAGCAGGCTCATATGCTTGGTACTCCCCATCATACGCTTGCGGAGAGAAGTATAAAGCCGCAGCCACAATACCCACAGCAACCGCAACGCAGGATGCAACAGCATATGTGAAGACAGGCTTGGCGGCAGAGGAGGGAGAGGCATTAACCACGCTTGTGTAGCCTGCAGCAAAGGCTTGCTCCTCCGCAAGAAACAAAGCAGCAAGGGGAGCCAAGGCAACCACCTTGTATATTTTGCCTCCCAGCTTAGCTTTTATGGCTTCTCTAGCGGTGTGGAGGATTTTGCGTACGTTTCTATCGGAGCAACTATACATATTTGCGATTTCTTTTGTGCTAAACTCCGCATAATAATACAAATAAATCATTTTCCATTGCTTTTCTGGAAGAGATTTGATTGTAGATAAAAGCTCCTCACGGCTTTCTTTGTTTTGCAAATAATTCTCTGGCAAAAAATCTTCGTCTAAATCGGCTTGATTTTCAGCGTATTTGTCATCATAGGGCAAAATATACCCTTGCATATTTTTGTTGAGCTTTCTATAACACTCATGCACCGCTATTTTTCTTAAATAGGCTAGCAGCGTGTCGGCTCTTAACTCACTTGCTTTTCTAAAGGCAATCAAGAAAGTTTCTTGAATAACATCTTCCATATCTTCTTTATTGTTGCAAAATTTTGAGCATACAAAAACAAGGTATTTATAGCACCTTTTATAAATAGCATCAAAGGCCGACTTGTCGCCATCTTTTAGCTTTTCTATTAAGTCATGAAAATCTTCGTTATTAACTATATTAGAAATCTTACTCAACCCCCTCTCAATTGATTTTACACCTACCAAAGCCGCTGAAATTTATAGATCATATCAATACATCTGCTCTGAAAGCAACATCTCATCAATTAGCAGAAAATCCTCTTCTTCATAATACATAAAGCTTTTGAAAAAACTCAACTTAATATTCAACTTCTCCAGATATAAATTTAAAACAATTATAACATATTCCTTTGACAATTGAACAGCTTTTGCAACATCACTTATAGAGACATCTAATATACAATAAAAATAAATAGCCTGCTTTTCCTCATAGTTAAAATCGTTTAGCAAATCATACATTAAATATCTAATATCATCATGGTCTATAAAAGATTTCGGTATTTTAATTGATTTTAATTGATTTTCGCTTCTAGTTATCATCATCGCAATTGACGCACCCCCTCCCGCTGTTTTTGATTTTTTACATACTTAATATAGGGCGAAATATTTATTTGCGGAACTATTTTTAAAATTAATTATAATTAAAATGCAAAGCACACCAAAAAACCAGCTAATAATCATAGCTGGTTTATATTTGTTGTTGTCCATTAAGCAAGCTTGATGAGGTTTTTGTTATGTGCCAAAAACCAAAATTGTGATGATGAGCGAAGCGATAATGCTAACCACATTGGCAAACAAGGCCCCAAAGAGGGTGTAGCGGGTTTTGGTGATGCCTATGTGAAGAAAGTATACACTAAAAGTATAAAACACCGTCTCGGTGGAAGACATCATGACGGATACAAAGCGACCGATAAAACTGTCTGGCCCGTGGGTGGCGTATACATCAAGCTGCAAACCAGTTGCGGCTGAGGAGGACACAAGACGCATTAAGGTAAGAGGCAAAGCCTCTTCAGGAAAGCCTAGGCGACGGGTTAAAGGGGCTAAAAAGTTTGCAATAAAATCTAGCGTGCCGCTGGCTCGCAAAACCCCTACAGCCACCATCAACCCCACAAGGGTAGGGAAGATGTTGGTGGTGATTTTAACCCCCTCAACCGCCCCGCCTAAAAAGCTATCGTAAACGGGGGCGCGTTTTATAAGGCCATATGCGATAATGCCTACAATGGTGAGGGGTATCATTAGGTCAGAAATAAACAAAACTATATTCAAAACAAGCATCTCCTTGTTAAAAGCATTAAACCTATGGACATTCTATGCTTGTTTGATGTAAAATAGAAATACAAGAAGGGGGGCTTGGCATGATTTCAAAAAAAGACTTATATGACTTTAAAGATAAAAGCCGAGTTTTGTTGCAAACTGAGGATTTTGTTTGTATTTTGCCCCTTGCACCTTTGCGAAGTTATGTTTCAAATTATAATATCACGTTTCCATCAAATATTCTTCTTCCTGATGGGCTTATCTCCGTTCCATCAGGCTGTGCCGCCCTTTCTATAGATGTTTGTGAAGGCGGGGTGGTCGTTAACCTAGATGGACCTGCGGCTAGACCTTTTGCATTTGGAGGTGCGTTTAATAAGCTTAAAATGGTTATAACCATAGAGTTTAAACCCGCTGGCCTCTACGCTTTGCTAGGGGCTGGGCAGCAAGAGATGGTGGATAAAAACTTTTCTTTTAATGAGATAAACCCTAAGTTAGCTAGAATGTTGGCTGATGTGGCAGAGAGGTCAGACAACCTTTGCCAGTTGGTTGAGAGCTTGGACAACCTTTTACTCAATAATTTATACACCCCCTTCAACCCTCATTTTGAGGCGGCGTTGAGGGGCATTGTTACTTGTGATGGAGCTATATCCGTAAAGGCTTTGGCGGAGGAGGTGCATTATAGCCAGCGGCATTTAAATAGGATTTTCAAAGATAGCATAGGCATGAGCATAAAGGCTTTTTCTAGGCTGGTGAGGGTTAACAATGCCATCCGCCTGCTTAAGAAAACAAACAACATCACCCTAATTTCGGATGCGATGGGGTTTTATGATTTATCTCACTTTATGCGTGATTTTAAGGAGGTTTGCGGGGTAACCCCTCAAGAGTATCAAAAAAACATGTCCAATTTTTACATCAACCCCCATAGGTTTTAGGGTATAATGGATTTACTAGTCGACATCCTGAGCTGGATTCAGAATCCCTAACCTTCTTGGATTATGACGACTAGGAGAGGGATCCCGTCTAAAGCACAGGACACGTCAATCTAATTTGCCGATTACTCCAGTTCGTCATTGCGGACTTGTTTCGCCTAAAACCAGGCTCAACCTACGGATCCGCAATCTCAATACACTTATCGCTTTAAAATAAGTGATTGCAAGTAAGGAGATTGCGGATCAAGTCCGCAATGACGAAGGGCGGCAAGAGAAATACAAAACGTGAAGGAGAATTATTTATTATGAGTCAAGATTTTATTGTTAAAGCATCTGAAATTATCAAAGCAAACACAGCCCATGGGGAGAACGGCTTTGGCTTTTGTACCATATCTCTTATTGATGAAGATGGCTTCCCCACCGCTACGGTTGCCACGCCTGCAAAAAGCGACGGCATAAAGTGGATGACATTTGGTGCAATGCTTGATGGCAACAAAGCCAAAAGGGTTGTAAAAAATAACCGAGCAAGCATTTCTTTTGCCACGATGGAGTATGGCATAAACCTGGTTGGTGAGGTGGAGATATTAACCGACAAGGCTATAAAAGACGAAATGTGGTATGATGGCCTTAGTGCCCATTTTGAAACAGGCAAGCCTTGCGACCATAACTATTGCGTGTTAAAGTTTACAACAAAGCGATATAAGTTGTTTTTAGACTTTCAAGAGGTTGAAGGCACATTATAATGATTTAGTATCTTAACTCAAACTATGTTGGCTAGATTAAAATGCAATCCACTATTGCAATATGAAAGCTACCTGTGATAGGATATTACTGTTGCGGAAATTTAGTCAAGGAGGAGAATTTGTAATGAAATTATCAAAAGTTTTAAAAATCGCAGTATCTATGGCGATTGTAGTTGTAGCAATGCTAGCTTTAACTGGATGTGGCAGCAGAGATCTTGTTGGCAGATGGGAGCTTAGCGGCGCATCTTACTTGTCTAACTCTGAGTTTAGAGAATGGCAAGATGGAGAGACGCTACATATTGAGTTTCTTGAGGGCGGCAGAGGCGTAGAAATTTGGGAGTTTGACGGCGAAGAAGAGAGGATTGAGTTTACTTTTAGCTATCTTGAAGATGTGCTTGTTATAGTTGGGGGCTTCTTCTTCCCGGGTACGCATACTTTCGATATATCTGGCTCTACTTTAAGGGTTCATATGTTCCAAAATCATGGCGACTATTACTCATTTAGAAGCAGATAACAACTTAGAATATTGTAAAAGCACCTACCCGTGATTATCATGAGTAGGTGCTTTCTTTTGTTTAAAATTCAGGAAGGGTGATGGTTATTTCCTCATCCGCACCCAGAGAGAAGAAAGTTTTTAGTACTTTTTCAAGGGAAGTTTTAAGGTCATGTCGGGTGGCGGGTGTTGTGGTGTGTATGGGGACATCGGCGAAATGCTGACCATTTATGTGGATTTGAGCGTACCCTATTTGGGTGTCAGCATTAATAGGGGCTTGTATTTGAGTGGGTATTTGAGGGGTTATTTTTACGTCTTCGCTGCTTTTGATGAGGGGTAGGGTTAAGGTGTGGCTGTATGCAAGGTCTAGCTGAGGCGTGCGAGAGCGAACGACGGCTATATGACCTGCAGGCTGGCCTTCGCCTATAACCTCTACCATTTCAAAATTGTCAAAGCCATAGTTTAAAAGGTTTTTAGTGTCTATCCATTTACGCTCTTTGCCCTTAGCACCCCAGCCGCTGGCAAACACCACGGAGATAAGGTTTAAATCTCCCCTTTCGGCCGCACCTACAAAGCAATGCCCAGCCTTGTTTGTAAAGCCAGTTTTAACGCCAAAAGCCCCATCGTACTCGTTAAGAAGGCGGTTTTTGTTGCTGATATCGTGGCTACGCTTGTTGCTTGTGGCGTGGTAGCTTGGGGTGTTTATGATGCTTACAAAAGTGGGGTTTTGCAAGGCATATTGGGCTATTATGGCCATATCATGGGCGGTGGAATGGTGCATGTCTCCATCAAGGCCGCTTGGGGTAGCAAAGTAGGTGTTTGTTGCACCTAGGGCATGGGCTTTGGTTGTCATCATTTTGCAAAAAACCTCTACATCACCGCTTATATGCTCGGCAATGGCCACTGCTGCATCGTTTGAGGATTGCAACATAATGGCATAAAGCAAAGCTTTAAGGGGTATTTCTTCGCCAGCTTGCAGGCTCATGTTCACCTTAGGGGCGGCGGCGGCTCGCTTGCTTACAACAACCACATCATCTAGGTTGCCTTGCTCGATAGCTAAAATAGCTGTCATAATTTTTGTTGTGCTTGCCATTGCAAGCTCTTTGTCTTTGTCTTTCTCCCACAGCACACGGCCGCTATCCATATCTATCAAAACCGCCCCTGCAGCATCTACGCTGGGGGGTTTTATATCTTGCGTAGCGGCCACAGACGCAAAAAAAGCTAAAAGAAAAGCGAAATTTTTCATAATTGATAACCTCGTTTTGTTTTTAGCTTTATTTTGTCTTTTATTGTCGTTTATTATTCATTCTAATTTATTGATTAATTTGATGCAGCATCCACACATAGCCGAAACCATCAGCAAAGACGGCGTTTTTGATGGTTGTGCCTGCTATATCTGCCACGGGGGCTATTTGGGTGCAGCCAGCATCCATAGCTTTTTTAAAGGTTGCTTCAATATCAGGCACGGCTACATTTACCCATATGCACATTATATTGCCGCCCTCTGGGGCAAAAAGCATATGGTCGTGGTTTTCATCAAGTAGGTGAAAAGGCGTGCCATATATGCCAAATATGGCCTCGCTTAGCCCTACGCCTTTGTCAACCACGTCAAACTTTTTAATGTCAAAAATGCTTTCGTATAGCTTTAAAGCGTCCATAGAGTTTTTTACAACCATGCAAATTTCAGCGGCTTTAACCATATCTTTAGTCTCCTAGTGTTTATTTTGGTGATGAAGGTGAGTGGGTAACCTTTCATTTCGTCATTGCGGACTTGATCCGCAATCTCTAGGTTTGCAATTATTGCTTTTAAGCAATTAATATATTGAGATTGCGGATCAAGTCCGCAATGACGAGCTTAAGCGATCAGCAAATTAGATTGACGTGGACTCAGGATGACGGCTTAAGAGGGGTTAATCTTCCAACAAAACCAAGTTTGAGCCATCTCTATAAGGGCTGCGATGGACTGCACCTGCGTTCATGACAAAGCCAAGGCGGTTGTAAAGCTCATCCACAGTTACAAAGATATAGCCCTTTTCCAAAAAATAATCCACAGCCATAATGGCAGCCACAGCCGAGCTTTCGTATATATCGTGAAGCAAAATAACGCTATTTTCTCTATAGTGGCTTATGATATGCTCAAAAACCGCATAAGCATCTTCGTGGTACCAGTCTCTAGGGTCTACACTCCATAAAGATATGGCAAGGTCAAAATATTTAGCGATTTGCAAAACATCTTCATTGTGTGCACCATAAGGCGGGCGAAGCAAGGTAGGTGTTTGGCCTGTTATATTGTACAAAATAGCGTTGGTGGCTGCAATCTCTACATATACATCGTCAAGGCTTATGCGAGTAAAATTACCATGAGAAAAAGAATGATTGCCTATTAGGTGCCCTTCGTTGTGGATTCTCTCGACTATATTAGGGTGGCGGTATGCATAATGCCCTATGAGGAAAAATGTGGCAGGCACGCCTCTCTCGTAGAGGGCATCTAGCAAGAAGGGGGTAACGCTGTGGTGGGGGCCGTCATCAAAAGTTAAAGCTAAAAAAGGCCCTAGGAGGGCTTCTTGCTCTTCTTTGGGTTTATAATCGTATGTTATATGGTCTTCTTCATAATATTTGTTATAATCATGATGGTTGTTGCTGGTTTCGATATTTTGGGTAGGTAGCTCTGCTACAGCTGGGTCAACATCAACACTTGACACTACGTAACCTTGAGGGAAGTTTTCGTAAAAATGATAACCGTTGCTTTCGCAACTAGAAAACACAAAAAGGGACATCATACTGAGACTTAAAAGCCATTTTCTTTTCACAAAAACACCTCACATATTTTCTATTATAATATTCATTATACATCAGCTTTCGATATTATGCAACGCTCTTTTTTTCATTAAAATAGATATTTTTTCGATATCGTCATCATCTGCAAGCTTGTTTTTGCCTTCAAAGCCACAACTATCACATTTATGGATTATTTGCCAGCCTTTTTTGCTATGGGAGACAATGTCGATGGGTCGCAAAACACCGTGGCAATCGCTTTGCCTATCTCCAGGCGAAATGTCTAAATGCAAAGAAAACAAACAAAAAGGGCAATGGTTGCGTATTGTGCCTTTTTTGATTGCTTGTACGTCTAAACCGCAATTTACACATATAAAGCTACTGTTTTCTGTTTTTCGTCCCATATTAGACCTCCACAGAAATTAAATTCCGTCGCCTTTTCGGCTTATTTCTCACTAGGCTTTGTTGTACCCTCCTAACAAAAGCTTTGGCTTTGCGTCGTCGGATACGCCTCGCCTAGCGATAAAACGCTCAAAAATCCGACAAAATTTAATTCCCATGGAGGTCTATTTATTATACACATTGGCGAGGCAAATAGCAATCTCAAAAATTTTGAAAAGATTGTATAATTATCTTGAAAAAAATGCATAATACATTTGAAAATATTTCTAAGGAGGAAACAAAACATGACAGGTTTGACACAAATGGAAGTTAGCTCTATTAGAGAGATAGCAAGCGGCCACATAACAACCGCCGCAAAGTTAAATGAATATGCCTCAAAATGTAACGACCCTCAACTAAAACAAATGTTTGAAAAAGCAGCTACAGATGCAAAAACAAGTGCCCAAAAGCTTATAGGCATGCTATAATTTAGAAAAGGAGAGTGAAAAATATGCAAGAAAAAGAGATGACAAACGACATTTTATCTGGAGTAAAATCTAGCTTGGCAACATATGCAAAAACCATTGCAGAGTGCAACAACCAGCAGCTCCGCCAGACATTTCAACAAATGCGTGATGGTGATGAAAAGTTTCAATATGAGCTTTACAAAGCGGCACATGAAAGGGGCTATTATACCCCAGCCCCAGCGGCAGACTCTACCCAAACAATGCAGCTTAAAAACCAACTGAGTGAAGGCTGTAGAGTTTTATAAAAACAAAGTAAAACCCCTCTTATCGCGTTTAAGAGGGGTTTTAAAAATTTTTAAAGGAGTTAGGCTTTTTTAAACCTAAACATAGTATAACATACTATTCCTATCAAGTCAATAGGTTTTTACAAAAAAATTAAGAGAAGTTAAGAAAGATTTAAGAAACTTTTTGTTGACTAAAGCATTTGATGTGTGGTAGAGTAAGCGGTATTATTCTTAAACTATTTTTCTTTATTTTATAATCATCTCAAGATTCTTTATAACACTTATCGCCCTTTGTTTATATAGTTAAAGACCAGGAGGTTTTGTTTATGAACCAAAACATCTTTTTAAAATCCATGAGCAGAAAGCCCGTACACACCTTGCTTTTAGCTGCTCTTATAATGGTGGCTACATTTGCCTTGGTTTCAAGGGTGGCCGAATACATTATCGTTAACCAAGAAATCAACCGTATAGAGAGATCTTTTAACGCTATTGGCATATTGTCGCCTATAGACCCACAAAACATTACAGTTAGCCATGACACAGCCTACGCAGCACAAATTATAGAGGCAAGCGACCTTATAGCTTTTGGCGACCAGCGAGTTTTTACCCAAGGGGAGCTTGACCAGTTTGTAAATACCTCGTCTCTTTTGCGTGGCGGGGGCTTTTCGCCAACTTTTGAAGGCTTGGGGGAGCTTAACGCTACAGACCACTATTTTATAGGCACTATGAGGGTTGGTGGCTCTACACCACGACTTATCGGCAGCGACCCTTCAAATTTTATTTTTGTGGAGATTTATGTTGAGC
>WQVB01000009.1 GCA_009781815.1 Defluviitaleaceae bacterium | reverse complement strand
GGCTCAAAACGCATTTTAACATCGCCAAACTGCCCCGCCCCGCCAGACTGCTTTTTGTGGCGGCCTTGCACATCGGCCTTGCCTCTTATAGTCTCTCTAAAAGCAACCACAAGGGGTGTAAGCTCTAGCTCTATTTTGTTGCGGTTTTTCATTTTGTTAACTATCACATCAAGGTGGCTATCCCCCAAGCCAGCTAAGACGGTCTGTTTGGTTTCAGCATCCACTTTAAAGCTAAGGGTTTTGTCTTCTTCTAAAAACCTTAAAAGCCCTTGCAACACCTTGTCTTCATCCCCTTTATTTTTAGGCACAATGCCCTGAGCATAAAAAGGCTTGGGGAAGTCTATAGCAGGCAGCATAAAGGGTGCTTCTTTTGTTGAAAGGGTGTCGCAGGTGTTTGTATGTGCTAGCTTTGCAATGGCTCCAATATCCCCCGCTTTAAGCTCGTTTACGGCGATTTGCTCTTTACCACGGATTATGAAGATACCTCCATTTTTCTCAACCTGCTCTTTATTTGCATTGTAGATGGGTGTGTCTTTAGTCAAAGTACCTGACATTACTTTGAATATAGAAAGCTTGCCAAAGTTATCTGCCACCGTTTTGAAAACATATGCAGCAAATGGGCCGCCAGCATCATAGTTTAGGGCTTCATCTTCAATTGTATCACCAAATTGAGAGGCAGGCGGGCAAAAGTCTTTTATATTGTCCATTAATACGCCTATGCCGCAGCTAAGGGTGGCACAGCCTAAAAAGACGGGGGTGGTTGTGCCTGCGGTTATGCCTTTTTCAAGGCCTCTATATATCTCATCTCTTGTAAATTCTTCTTCAGCAAAAAACTTCTCCATCAGGGCGTCGTCCGTCTCTGCTACGGCTTCTTGCAACATGTGGTTAAGCCTCTCTGTTTCTTCTTCAAGGCTCTCAGGTATTTGGCAAGTTTCTACGCCTGTGTCTCTATATTTACGCCCTTCTTTCTTGATTACGTTTACATAACCTGTAAATTTTTCTCCCTCATATATAGGCAGCTGGGTAGGGGCTATGCACTTGCCAAACTTTTCTTTCATATCAGCTATAAGCTGCTTAAAATCTACATTTTCATCATCCATATGGTTTATGAAAATCATTTTTGGTAAGCCTGCCTTTGTGGCAAGCTCCCACGCCTTCTCGGTGCCTACCTCTATGCCTGATTTGGCATTTACAACAATCAAGGCAAGGTTAGCCACTTTAAGGGCTTGATAGGTCTCTCCATAAAAGTCAAAAAAACCTGGTGTGTCGATAAAGTTTATTTTGCCGTGCTTCCACTCTATAGGTATAATAGAAGATGATATGGAGTTTTTTCTCTTAATCTCCTCTGGGTCATGGTCGCTTATGGTGGTGCCTTCACTCACCGTGCCAAAGCGGGTTGTAACCCCAGCTAGATGTAGCATGCTTTCGGTCATGGTGGTTTTGCCAACACCCGTATGGCCTAAGATGGCCACATTTCTAATTGCATCCGCTTTAAAAGTTTTCATTTTTTACCTCCTTATTTGGTTTATTTTAAATTATTATTTCAATTGCTATTTTATTTATAGCTGTTTAGCTTGAAAATGGTCTCGCTCTTACGAGGATTTTTGTTGCAAGGCGAAGCTGATAAAATCGCAGTGTGCTATAGGCACATAAGATTTTCTTGGCGAAGCATTGTGGCAAAAAGACCGTAAGGGTGAGGCTGTTTTTGAGTTAAATAGTTATAATATTAAATGTGATTAAATTTTACCTAAAAAACAAAAACGCCGCTAAAAGCCAAGACCTTGGCAAGCGACGTTATTCTAAACAATATTTAGGTCGTAATGCCGTGTAAAGCAATGAACCTAGTGGAGGAGGCACTGTCCCGCTTCCTCTTTTATTTTATATCTACACTATAGCACATGAGCATCTATATGTCAATAGCCGTGAAGTGGTTTCTTGTGTTGAGTTCACTTATATCGTCATTGCGGACTTGATCCGCAATCCCCTTCCTTTGGCACTCTATTGGGGCTGTGAATCAAGCCCTCAATAGACTTATAGCGAAACATCCCTCAGCCCTCCCGAAACGTCATCCTGAGCTTGACTCAGGATCTAATTGGAGGAGGACATAACCCTAAATTAAAGCATGTACTATACCACATAGATCCTGAGTCAAGCTCAGGATGACGTTTCGGGAAAATGGTATGGCTATACACAATAATAATTTCGCAACAAGTTTATCGCGAATCAAACCCACAATAGACTTATAGCAAAGCTATCTCACATCGTCATCCCCAACTTGTTTCGCCTAAAAGCGGGCTCAACCTATGGATTGGGGATCTCCCTATACTAGATTGCTCGCTAGGTTGTGTGGGATGACGCCTAGGGAGAGTTGGATGCCTTTTATTTTCACGACAAATCTATTGCGAGCTTAACACATACACCGCAAAAGTTGACAATATATGATGATATTGATATACTCTTATGTAGGTTTGTTGCTGGTGAGTGGCATTGCGACCCTCTTTCTAAAACTTTTTACAGCTTTTAGAAGGGAGGTGAACATATGCGTGAACTTTTTCCTTACATAGTCGGTGCTATTTCGATTGTATCGAATGTGATTAATATTATTAGTCATACAAAAGGAAAACGTCGCTCAAACCCATCAGACGGTAAGCGACGTTTTAGTTAAATATTTAAGGGTCGCAATGCCGTAGCAATGAACCAAGAAAGAGGGAGTGTTCCAGCACTTCCTCTTTCGCTTATAGTTAATGTATCATAATGCCATCTATTTGTCAACAACAATTTCTTTAACCTTAGACACAATCTCACAAGGCTCAAAAACCACCCCGCCTGTGCGACCATAAAAATGAACAGGCAACCTATCGCCCACTCCAAGCTTAACATCCTCCACCATCTGCCCCATAGAAAGCTCACAAACAAGCACATGCTTAACCGATAGAGGCAAGGTTTTAAAGGCATCATAAGGGAAGGGCCAAAGAGTAATAGGGCGGATTAGATTGGCCTTGATGCCCTCTGCCCTTAGGGTTTGTATGGCGTTTAACACAATGCGAGAAGGTATGCCATAGGCCACAATGGCCACCTCATCCCCCTCTTGCATATTGTTTTCAACCAGTATTTCACTAGCTTTGATAGCGTCATAACGCTTAAAACGAGCTATATTGGCAAGCTCCAGCCCCTCGGCTTTTAGGTTTAAGGAATTTACAATATTGCGAGGCCTCTGCCCGCTGTTGCCATCTGCAGCCCAAGGCTTGTCCGCTATTTTAGGGGTGATGCTGGCCATTTCACAAGGCTCCATCATCTGCCCTAATATACCGTCTATCAGCACCATCACAGGTGTGCGATATTCATCCGCCACATCAAAAGCCTTATAGGTTAGCTCATAGGCTTCCTCAACACTTGCTGGGGCATACACAGGCAGGTGATAGTCTCCATTGCCGCCCCCTCGGGTAGCTTGAAAATAATCTGCCTGGGCAGGCATAATCCCCCCTAAGCCAGGGCCCGAGCGTGATACAGACACAATAACACAAGGCAAATCCGCCCCTACGAGGTAGCTTATGCCCTCTTGCTTTAAAGCAATGCCTGGGGAGGATGATGAGGTCATCACACGCACCCCAGCCGCCGCTGCACCATACACCATGTTGATGGCAGCAACCTCGCTTTCAGCCTGCACAAACACGCCGCCTATCTGGGGCATTTTAACCGCCATATATTCTGGTATCTCGTTTTGAGGGGTGATGGGGTAGCCAAAAAAAGCCGTGCAGCCAGCACCTAGTGCCGCTTCACATATAGCTTCATTGCCTTTCATAAGCTTTTTCATAATGCTACCCCTCCTTCCTTACAGTTATAACAGAATCTGGGCAGATTTTAGCACATATAGCACAAGAAATGCAATCCTCCACATTAACACATCGGGCAGAGTTATAGCCCTTTTGATTAACCTTTGAGCCATCTAGCTCCAGTATCTTTTTAGGGCAAAGAGCAATGCAAAGGCCGCAGCCCTTGCAAAGCTCCTCGTTGAATGTTAGCTTTTCCATAGCTTTACTCATCTTTCTTTCTCCTGATTTCTTGATGGCATGATGTGGAAAAATTAATGATTAAAAAAACAAGCCAAAACAATGGATGAGTAGCAACCCCTGATACAGTCCACTCAGGTAAGATAGACCCACCCTCTACAAGAAGCATAATAAGCGCTATTATGCCCGCAATAATGCCTAAGCCACTTACAACAATAGAAACTCTATTGAGTGTAATCTTCCTCTTTTCCCTTTCCATAGCTTTTCCTCCTATCGTGCTAATGGGTTACGCTCTGGTATGTAATAAGGCAAGCTTGCGTCCCCATCTTCATCATCATTGTTGCAAGCAGCAAAAACAAAAAGGCTAGCTATCAATATAGCTCCTAAAAAAAATCTCTTTTTCATTATAATTCCCCCTAAATTTTTACCCCAATGTTCCATCAGGGTTTCTTATAGGCGTGCCGTCAGGGTTGCGTGGCACATCTGGTGCGTTACAATCAGGGTTTACACACGTCATTTTAATTTGCTGATTGTTCCAGTTCGTCATTGCGGACTTGATCCCGGTTGCTTAGGCGAGCAGCAAAAGCGAACTTCTTTTGCGACCAGCCCGCAATCTCGCTACATTAATCGCTAGAAAGTAGCAATTGTAAACCTAGAGATTGCGGATCCGTAGGTTGAGCCTGGTTTTAGGCGAGACAAGTCCGCAATGACGAAAAATAGACTTGTTGCGAAATTAATCCTTCTCGCCATCACGCCGCACTCTCCTACTCGTCATCCTGAGCTTGACTCAGGATCTATGCCTTGGTTGAACCTTGGTTTTTAGGTGAAACTGGGCTAGTGCATACCCTAATTAGGTCTGCCCTTCTCCAGTTAGATCCTGAGTCAAGCTCAGGATGACCCCGTATCGAGGTACGGGGCAGGCTGGAGTTAATTTCGCTACAAGCCCAATGACGAATGAGGGATGTCAATACATTTTGCCACTCCCTGTTTTTGGCATAGCCTCTATAGCCATCTGCTTCTATTGCTCAAGGCATCGAATATGATAATATTTTTAGCCTTTATCTTGTCTGCGGCTTGGCCATACATGGTCTTATCCACTAAAGTATATAGCAAAGGCAGCCCCAAAACCTCCCCAACACTAAGTGTCATTTGTTGTGAATACAAAATATCACTTAATCTGGTGTGGTGCAGCATATGCCCATTGCTAACAAGGCCAGTTATAGGCATTTTAGAAGCTTGGTTGATTTTGTCTACAAAGTCTACCATCTTGCCAACACTATCCGTCTCAGGGCGAAAGGGGTTAAGCACACATAAAAAATCATGCCCCCCAGCCTCCAAAATATCACCCCAGCAAGAGGCAAGCACCTGTAGCCCTAAAGAAGAGCCAGCAAGATCTAAAATCACCTCTTCACCACGCTTTATAGCATCTACAAAGCCAAGGCTAATAGCTGGCACATCTTGAGCGGTGTTGTTATTTAGGTTGCCTGCAATCAAGGTAATGCCTTTGGCATCAAGCTCCCCAACAACATCCCTAGGGCGAAAGTAAGGGTTAACCACGTCTAAATCTGCCAAGGTTACTTTTTTGCCCTCACCTGCCAGCTTTAAAGCTAGGTTTATGGCAAATTCTGACTTACCAGCACCTGTCGTGCCTGTGATGATATATACCATAGGCAAGCAGTCTACTTTAATATGCTTTTGATAGAGCGTATGGCTTCAATGCGTTGCTCTGCCATTTGGTCTGCCACTTCATATGTTAGCTTGCCCGTTTCTTTAGCAATGTTGAGGATTTCGTTCATTCTCCAATATATTCTATCAATTTCTCTTAAGGCCGCCTCTTCGTTATAAGCACCCTTCGCCTCAAAAGACACATTGATAACCCCGCCTGCATTTGCAAGGTAATCCACCGCATATACAATGCCTCTTTCTTGCAAGGCTTTAGCGTGGATAGCTGCATCTTTTAACACATTGTTTGCCCCGCCGCAGATGATTTTGCACTTAAACTGGTCTATAGTGTCGTCGTTTACCACCGCACCTAAGGCACAAGGGGCATATACATCACACTCCACACCATATATATCATCAGGTGCAACAACCGTAGCGTCAAACTCCGCCACAACTTTATCTATTCTCTCTTGGCTAATATCCGAAACTATAAGCTTTGCCCCAGCATCGTGAAGGTATTTGCAAAGGTAATAACCCACATTGCCCACACCTTGCACCGCCACCGTTTTGCCAGCTACGCTATCGCTACCATAAACATGAAGTAGCGAGCCTAAAATAGACTTAAACACGCCCCTTGCCGTGTAGGGTGATGGGTCTCCGCTGCGGCCAGGCAGGCCAACAACATGGTCTGTCTCCATATTTACAAACACCATATCTTGAGTAGATGTGCCTACGTCTTCAGCCGTTATATACCTGCCAGAAAGCCCGTCGATAAAGCGGCCAAAAGCACGCCAAAAAGCCTCTCTGCGGACTGGGTCTTTACGAAGTTGTGCTGCATCGCCTAAAATAACCGCCTTGCCCCCGCCAAGAGGCAAGCCAGCAAGGGCTGATTTATAAGTCATACCTCGTGCTAGACGCAAAGCATCCTCTATAGCCAAATCCTCATGGGTGTAGTTCCAAAAGCGACTCCCTCCAAGGGCAGGCCCTAGCACCGTGTTGTGTATAGCCACAATGGCCTTTAAGCCCGTGCCCTTGTCTTGAAAAAATGCCAACTGCTCAAACTCATAATCTTCCATATAGCCAAATACGTCCATGTCTCTATCTCCTTCTGATATTTGTTTTAAAATTTATTGGATTGTGGCAATCCTCTTCCCACTTTAGTGGGTTGCTTTTTATATATTCGTAAATTTTTTGATATACTTTTTTGTTGCGTATTATATGGTCGTGGTATGACACTTGCCATAATTTAATCGGTTTAGGGCTAGCGGAAGGGATAAATCCCTTCCCTACGGCTCGTGTAACGCCTGCTTTGTATTTGCCAATTATATTCGGAATGCCCCTTGTCTTTGTAGGGAAAGGATTTATCCTTTCCGTTATATGAATTATTAAATGCACATGATTAGGCATAACAACATAGGCATCAACTGATACATCATCATAATGATTAGGGATATTTCGTATTTCCTCATCAGCGATGCACCCCATCTCATTCAAACGCATTTCACCATCAACAACCCTGCCAAACAAACATTCTTTGCCCTTTGTGCAAATGGTTATAAAATAGTAGCCATATTGAGAGTAATCATATTCTTTTAGGCGGTTAGATTTTCGTTTTGGGTAGTTATTCATAATGCAATAATGCCTCCAGCATTTGCGGAAGGGATAAATCCCTTCCCTACAATGTAGTGTGATAATCTGCCAGTGTAGGGAGTGGATTTATCCACTCCGCATTGCTTCATCACATAATGACACTACCCTCCATAAACCCTCGCCTCTTCATCACCCCTAAGTACACGCAAAGCACCCAAAGCAAGGGCAGATATCTCATCCTCCCCACCATATACACAAACGGGGGCTACAAAGCCAACACGCCTTGTTATCTCATCCGTAAGGGGCTTTGCCCTTGCTATGCCGCCTGTAAGGAGTATGGCGTCGATATTTCCACAAGCACCAACCGCCATAGCTGCAATATATTTTGCTACTTGCAACGCCATAGCATCCATTAGCATGGCAGCTTGCGGGTCTCCCTTAGCAACCGCCTCCTCCAAATCCATCATAGAGTTTGTGCCAAAATATGCAACAACGCCACCTTTGCCTTTGATAAGCTCTTTCACATCTTCATGAGCATATTCACCACTAAAGCACAGTTGTGCCAACTGCCCAGCAGGCAGGCTGCCGCTTCGCTCGGGGGTAAAGGGGCCGTCTCCATCAAGGGCGTTGTTTGTGTCAATCACCCTGCCTTTAGAGTGAAGGGAGACAGATATGCCACCGCCCATATGCACAACAACTAGGTTGACCTCATTATAATTCTTTCCATTTTCGCTACAATATCTTCTAGCTATGGCTTTTTGGTTTAAAGCATGAAAAATAGACCGCCTTGGTAATAGTGGGTGGCCGCTTATGCGAAAGATATCTTCCATCTCATCCACCACCACGGGGTCAACAATATAAGCGGGTATGCCAGTCTCTTTTGCTATAGTGTGGGCTATAATGCCCCCTAGGTTTGAGGCATGCTCGCCATATTTTGCTTTTTCTAAATCCTCAAGCATAGCTTGGTTTACAAGGTATGTGCCGCCCTCTAAAGGGGCTAAAAGGCCACCAATACCCACAACGCAAGCTAGGTCTTTAGCGCTAACATGGCTGTTTTTAAGCTCATCTAGTAAAATGTTGGTTCTAAAGCTGTACTGGTCTACAACGCCCTTAAAAGATGCAAGGTCTGAAACTGTGTGCCTTAAGGTTTTTTCAAAAACAGGCACATCTCCATCATAAAGCCCCATTTTTGTAGAGGTGGAGCCAGTGTTAACAACAAGTATATTCACAATTCTCTCCTTATTTATGCAACCTTAGCTTTTACATCAAAACCGAAAGAGCGATAGATATTAGCTTGCTCTCGGTGCTGTCTGCCCTTGATGTAAGCACTATCGGGCATTTTGCCCCAACAACAACCCCGCCGTTTTGTGCGTTCGCCATGAAAGATAGGGATTTATATAAAATGTTGCCAGCCTCTATATTAGGGCATATAAGTATATCAGCATCACCGCCAACGGGGCTGTCTATGCCCTTTATCTGGCAGGATTGCTTTGACACGGCGTTGTCAAGGGCTAGAGGGCCGTCTATAATACAGTTTTGCATTTTCTCGCCAGCCCTATGTATATCTACAATCTTCGCCCACTCTTGGGTAATGGGCATTTTTTCATCAACCTTTTCTTTAGCCGCCAAAAGGGCAACTTTAGGCTGGTTTATGCCTAAATTTCTAACAGCTGCAACGGCACTTTCTATAATATCTATTTTCGTATCAAAATCAGGGTTGATGTTTATTGCACAATCGCTAACAAACATAAGCTTGTGATAATGAGGAGGCTTAAAAGCCGCAATATGGCTTAGTTTTTTGCCTATTCGTAACCCATTTTCTCTATTTAAAATGGCAGACATTATGATAGAGGTGTCTACATTGCCTTTCATTAGAGATGTAGCCTTGCCGCTGTTGACTGCATCCACAGCTATTTTGCAGGCTTCTTCTGGGGTGGTGGCGTTTATCACCTTAAACTTAGAGGCATCAAGCCCCCTATTTTCAGCAATCTTTTTGATTGTGGCCTCTCCTCCAACCAACACCATGTTAGCCAAGCCTTGCTCCAAAACTTTTTCGACAGTATCCATTATATGCTCTGAGCACGCCTCAGCAACAACAACTGTGGCTTTTTTGCCCCGTGCCAGCTCAAATATATTGTCAAAGCTGTTAATAAAAATCACCTTCGCTTTTCGATTTAATTATAATCCTAAGTATATCACAAACATTTCCTCAACGCAAGTTTCGACTTTGGGTGTGAGTGGACAAATGACTTATCTAACATTATTAGGTCTGTAGTAAAATCAAAAAACATTAAACCTCCCCTAAGTCGTCATCCTGAGCTTGACTCAGGATCTATGCCTTGGTTGAGCCTTGGTTTTAAGGTGAAACTGGGCTAGTGCATACCTTAATTTAGAGCCGCATCCTTCTCCAATTAGATCCTGAGTCAAGCTCAGGATGACGACTAGGACTCGGGCTTGACCACAATCCTCTTGATCGAAAACGTTGGCTACGCCCCTACCGTCATCTCGTGCTTGACATGGGATCTATATATGATAGTATACAGCCCCAACTAAGCCTGCCCTTCTCCAATTAGATCCCGTGTCAAGCACGGGATGACGGTAGGTGTGCAAGCTTCCCCTTTGACTATTACAAAACCTTATGGTATACTATTTTATACAAACCACTATGATAATTTTGGAGATATAATATGGATAACAACACAAAAAAACTAATGCTTTTAGACGGCATGTCTCTCATCAATCGTGCCTTTTATGCCCTGCCCCCTTTTACCACAAAAGGCGGCGTGCCGACCAACGCTATTTTAGGTTTTTTAAATATTTATTTTAAGCTGATGGATGAGGAGCAAAGCCCCTATGTGGCCGTTGCTTTTGACCTGCCAGCACCTACCTTTCGCCATCAGGCTTCTGCTGAGTATAAAGCCACCAGAAAGCCCTTTCCAGATGATTTAAAAACTCAGGTGCCTATCCTTAAGCAGGTGCTCGAAGCCATGAACATCCCCCAAGTGTCTTTAGAGGGGTATGAGGCTGATGATGTAATGGGTACACTTGCTATAAGAGCTGAGAAGGCAGGCTTTGCAGTAACCATAGTTTCAGGGGATAGAGATTTGCTGCAAATGGCCTCTAAAGCCATTAAAATACGCATACCCAAAACCTCAAAAGGACAAACAACAACAGAAGACTGGGATGAGGATAGCTTTATAGCCCAAATGGGCATCACCCCTACCCAATTTATAGACATGAAAGCCCTAATGGGTGATGCTTCTGACAATATACCAGGGGTGGCTGGCATTGGCGAAAAAACAGCCCTTAAAATCATACAAGACTATAAAGATATTGAAGCAGCCATAAAGGCAGCAGAGGCAGACGAAACAGCCATAAAGCCTAAAAAAGCAGCTCAAAACCTTAAAGAATATGCCGAAGATGCTAGGCTTTCAAAATTTTTAGCCACTATAGCCACCGATGTGCCTATAGATGTGGATTTAGAGGATTTAAAGCTTGGTGAGATATACAACGACAACTCTTTTGAAATTATGTCTAGCTTAGAGCTTAAAAGCATCCTAAAAAAATTCCCCAAAGGGGGGCAAGGTCAAGCTAGCGAGGGCTTTGACATAAAATTTGAAATCACAAACAACCCCATGGGCGTGCTTAAAAACAGCCTTTGTGCCTTTCATATAGCCAAAGAGGGCAAAAACATCCTAGGCGTGGCAATAACCCAAGAGGGCAAATCCACCTTTACCCCTTCAAGTGGTCATATGGCAAGCTTTTTTGAAAGCGACTTGCCGAAGGTAGGTTTTGACACAAAAAACGACATCCACCACCTTGAAAAGCTAGGCATCACCATAAACAACCTAAAGGGAGACTTGCTTTTGGGCGGCTATTTGCTAAACGACCTTAAAGATGGGGATGGTGTGGCAGATTTAAGCCTAACCTACCTTAAAGAGGCTTTAGTGCTGCCTCAAAGCGAAAAAGACCAGCTAAGCCTCCTTGACGACCCTAAAGATGATATGGAAAACATGGCAAAAGCGGCAATCGCCCATGCTAGTGCTATTTATAGCTCCTGGCCTGTGGTTGAAGATTTGCTGGATCAACAAGGTCTCTCTAAGCTTTTTTATGAGATGGAGATGCCCCTGCTTCATGTTTTAGCAGATATGGAAAGCCACGGCGTGTTGATAGACACAGCTTTCATCAACCAATATGGTGCAAAGCTAACAATAGAGATAAACCGCCTAACGGAAGAGATTTACAGCCTTGCAGGGCAAGAGTTTAACATAAACTCTCCAAAGCAGCTAGCAAAGGTGCTGTTTGAAGACCTTGGGTTAAAAGGCGGCAAAAAAACAAAAACGGGCTATTCTACCAATGTAGACGTACTCCAAAAGCTAGCAAAAAGCACCCCTATAGCCGCCAAAATTTTAGAATATCGCACCTTTGCAAAGCTTAAAAGCACCTATGTAGATGGTCTACTATCTGCTATCAACCCCGCCACAGGTCGCATACACACCACCTTCAAGCAAGCCCTGACGGCAACGGGCAGGTTGTCTTCTATAGAGCCTAACCTGCAAAACATCCCCATCCGCACCTCTTTAGGGCGGGAGCTTCGCCAAGGCTTTATAGCCCCTGCTGGCCATGTTTTTATTGATGCGGATTATAGCCAAATAGAGCTGCGTATTTTAGCGGAGCTGTCGGGAGATGAGACATTTATAAAAGCCTTTGCTCAAGGGCAAGATATACACCGCATCACAGCAAGCCGTGTGTTTGATGTAGATTTGGATGAGGTTACAGACCATATGCGTTATATGGCAAAGGCTGTTAACTTTGGTATTGTATATGGCATCTCCTCCTTCTCCTTAGCGGAGGATATTAGCGTGTCTGTACCAGAGGCAGAGGCCTTTATACAAAGCTACCTAGCCCGCTATGGCAGCGTTAAAAGCTTTATGGATAAGGCAAAAAGAGAGGCAAGGCTTAAAGGCTATGCTGAGACTATATATGGAAGAAAAAGAGCCATACCCGAGCTTGCATCTAGCAACTTTGTAACCCGCAACTTTGGCGAAAGGGCAGCCATGAACATGCCCGTGCAAGGCTCTGCAGCAGATATTATTAAAATCGCAATGATAAAGCTTGATGCCCGCCTAAAGGGCGAAAACATGGCATCACGCCTTATTTTGCAAATACATGATGAATTGCTGCTAGAAGTGCCTGAAAGCGAGATAGAGCAAGTCTCCGCCATTTTAAAAGAAGAGATGGAAAACGCCGTAGATTTATCAGTCAAAATGACAGCTGATATCAGTGTAGGGAAGAATTGGTATGAGACAAAGTAAGCACCTATAGGTCGTCATTAAGCCCCCCGTCCGTCATCCCATGCTTGACACCCCCAGTCAAGCTGAGGGCAGGCTCCGATCTAATTGGAGAAGGGCAGGCTTAGTTGGGATTGTCCACTATCATGCATAGATCCCGTGTCAAGCACGGGATGACGGTTAGGGGGCTGAGGGGCGTTTCGCTACAAGTCTATTACGGACTTTCCTCCTCGTCATTGCGGACTTGATCCGCAATCTCTAGGTTTGCAATTGTTGCTCTTTAGTAATTAGTATAGCGAGATTGCGGGTCAAGCCCGCAATGACATGCTTAAGTGATTGGTGAATTACATTAACGTCATCCCGTGCTTGACACGGGATCTAATTGGAGAAGGGTAGTCCTAATTGGGTATGCACTATCATACGCAGATCCCGCATCGAGTGCGGGATGACGATATGAGATGGTTTAATCACAAGTCTATAGCGAGCTTTCCTCTTCGTCATTGCGGGTTCGTTTCGCCTAAAGCCAGGCTCAACCTACGGATCCGCAATCCCTAGGTTTGCAATTATTGCTTTTAAATAATTAGTATAAATGAGATTGCGGATCAAGTCCGCAATGACGAAGAGGGAAACGCTACAAAGGGAAAGGTTAGAATGACGTCATCTCAATTCTCTTTGTAGGGAGTGGATTCATCCACTCCGCTATTGAGTTTGCACTTCTCTATCCCTCAGCAAGACGGGGCGGAATGGATAAGCTTTTGTTGCAGACAAGCTGCAAGTCAGCCAAGGATCCATTCCCTACAGGTTTAATAGCAAGCAGAAGTTTAGAATGATGAGTCGAGCGTGGATTAGGAGAGGCATTATGAACCCAGCAACCCCAAACCAAACAATCATAGGCATAACAGGCGGCTCTGGGGCTGGCAAGGGCGAGGTGTGTAAAATACTATCAGGCATGGGCGTTTTCATCATCAATGCTGATGCTATAGGCCACCAAATCCTTCTAAAATCCTCTCCAACAGCAGCTTATGATGATATTGTGGCAACCTTTGGTGTAAGCATCTTGGACAAAGATGGCGAGATAAACCGCAAAGCCTTAGGCAACATAGTTTTTGCTGATAAAGCAAAGCTTGAAACTCTAAACCACCTAACCCACAAGCATATCATCAAAGAAATCCGCCGCATTATTAGCACCCAATCTAGCAACATAATCGCCATCGATGCCGCCCTGCTTGTTGAAGCTGGCCTCCACAAAATCTGCCACAAGGTGATAGGCGTGTTTGCGGATATGGATGTTAGGTTAGACCGCATCACCCAAAGAGACGGCATAACCCTTGCCCAAGCAAAAAGCCGCATAGCAAGCCAAATGCCCGACGCAACCCTTGCGGGTTATGTAGATGTTCAAATAATAAACAATGGTAATTTAGAAGAGCTTGAGAGACAAGTAGCCTATTTTATCGTCATCTAGCACTCTCCTAGCATTACTAGGCTTATGGCGAAATTCTCCCCTACCGTCATCCCGTGCTTGACACGGGATCTATGTATGATAGTGCATACCAACTAAGCCTGCCCTTCTCCAATTAGATCCCGTGTCAAGCACGGGATGACGGTAGGGGTGAGGGGTAACGGTAG
>WQVB01000008.1 GCA_009781815.1 Defluviitaleaceae bacterium | reverse complement strand
CAAAGAAAAAGATGGTGGCTTGGGACGGAATCGAACCGCCGACACATGGATTTTCAGTCCATTGCTCTACCGACTGAGCTACCGAGGCAGGCTTACTACATTATGCAACAAGCACGAAACACATTATACAACAAAAGAATGGCTTTGTCAAGGGTAAATTTTAAATATTTTCGCTATACCCTCTCTATCATTGAAACTAGGGTGTTTATAACCTCATGGAGCTTGTATTCTCCTAGCCTTTCGACTATTTTGTATTCTCTAGCGTTTATGTTTATAGAACGCTGGTGAGCACACAAAACAGCCCCTTGTGTTTGGGTGCTATCATCTAAAAGCACATTTAGGGCTGTTTTTTTGGTGGCTTTGGTGGTTATGGGGCAAATGCTTATAATATTTGTTTTTGAGATAAGAAAGTCATTAGAAACTACAAGGGCTGGCCTATACCCGCCTTGCTCGCTACCTTTTGTAGGGTCAAAGTTTATTTTGATGATGTCGCCTTGTTTTACCATGCCTCATCACCTACTGGCTCTCCCCAATCTAGCTCATCTTCTTTTGCATAGTCGCTTGGGTACATCTCAAAAAGCTCTTTTAGGGTATATTTAGGGGGCTTGGATGACTTGACTTTAAGTATTAACTCATCCCCATCCATACGAATTTCAACTAGAGATTTTTCTTTAAGGTTTGCAGCTTCTACAAAATCATTAGGAAAGCGGATAGCCAAGGAGCCGCCCCATTTATTGATTTTTACTTCTCTTGTTTCTACAGCCATGATTTCACGCCCTTTGTGATTGTTATATTATATATAGTATCACAAATAATCACTTTTGTAAACCACTTATTTCGCCTTTGGCTCAAAAATAAGGCTGGCTACAAAAGAGAAGAATATAGCTGCCATAATGCCTGCGGCAGATGCTTTTAAGCCGCCTGTTAAAATGCCTAAAGCCCCTATTTTGTCTACCTCTTCTTTAACGCCTTTAGCTAAAAGGTTGCCAAAGCCCGTTAGAGGCACGCTTGCCCCAGCGCCTGCAAACTCCACAAGCTTAGGGTAAAGGCCAACACCGCCTAGGATGACGCCTATAACCACAAACAAAACCATAATGCGGGCTGAGGTTATGGCTGTTTTATCAATGAGGATTTGAGCCACAACGCATATGCCGCCGCCTATTAAAAAAGCCCATAGATAATTCATTATATGCCCCTCCTTTCAATAACAACAGCGTGGGCTATAGATGGTATGCTTTTGCCTTGCTGCACACTTAGTGGAGACATTAACGCACCTGTAGGCACAAAAAGTATGCGAGACAGCCTCTCGCTTTGCAGATGCGGGTAAAAGTGGGATGCAAAAACCGTAGCACAGCAACCACAACCGCTGCCTCCGTTTTGAGTGTCTTGGGTGTTTTTGTCGAATATCTCTATACCGCAGTCTTTGTGATTTTGTGAAATGTCTATACCTTCTTTTTTGAGCAACTGCAACAGCAAATCGCTGCCTACATAGCCTAAATCACCCGTTATTATGGCATCATAATGGCTTGGGTGCAGGTTTTTGTCTTGCAGGTGGGTCATTATAGTGTCTGCCGCAGCCCCCGCCATGGCTGCCCCCATGTTGCTGGCATCTTTAACCCCCATGTCTATCATCTTGCCTATTGTACAGCCAGTAACTACTACATCTCCACCGTTATGGCTTAAGGCTGCAGCACCAGCACCTGTTACAGTCCAAGAGGCTGTAGGCGGGCTTTGCGAGCCAAACTCTAGGGGATAGCGAAACTGCTTCTCTGCCGTGCAAAAATGGCTTGATGCTGCCACCAGTATATTGTCGCCAAAGCCGCCGTCTATGAGCATGCTGCCCAGGGCAAGCCCTTCACCCATGGCGGAGCAAGCACCAAAAATGCCTAAGTATGGCCTTGCAGCTTCTAACAAGCCAAAGACGCTGCCCACATTTTGGTTTAGCAAATCGCCAGCTATTATATAATCAAAGCTAGATAGGGCTGTGTTTGACTTTTTGACGCAAAGGTCTATAGCTTTTTTTACTAGCTGGCTTTCGGCTGCCTCCCAGCTTTTTTGCCCTAGCATCATGTCATCTTCAACAATGTCGAAAGACGTGCCTAAGGGCCCTTGGCCTTCTTTGGCTCCAACCACAGATGCGGTAGCCGCAATGCCCACGGGCTTGCCAAACACAACCGTTTGCTTTCCATGTTTTTTTGACATAACCTACCCCCCCGAAAACTTTTGCACAAGAAAATACACCAAACCAACAACCATAGAAGACAACGTGCCATAAACTATAACAGCACCTGCTATGGTAAACAATTTGGCACTAACACCAAGTATAAAACCCTCTTTTTTATGCTCTATAGCTGGAGACGACATTGCGTTTGCAAAGCCTGTGATAGGTATGGATGCCCCAGCTCCAGCATATTTTGTTATATTGTCATATTTGCCAATGCCCGTTAGCATTATTGCTAAAAAAATAAGGGTGATGGCAACATATGCACCCACATGGTCTTTGCTTGCACCTAAAGCCTCGTAGATGTTGTGCAGCACCTCGCCAAAAGCACAAATAACCCCCCCTACAAAAAAAGCACGCATACAGTTGAGAGCTGTGCTGCTTTTGGGGGATGCCTTTTTTACCATTTCTTTATATTGTTTTTTGTCTGTTTTCATCTTCAAACAACCCTTTCGCAATATTTCGACATAAAAGTATTATTTGGAGGGGTTGAGGTTTATATTCGTTTTAGTTTTTGGAAATAAAATATTTGCCTATAACATCGTTAGACAAAATTCTTGACATTATGATAATATAATGCTATTATAATTACAATAAACAAAAGAGGAGATGCTGGCAGGCATCCCCTCGATTGGCTCAATGTTTTGCAAGGCATTACAACCACTTTTTATTGTTATTTAAAGCGTCGTTCGCCTTTGTAGGGGTTGGAACGACGCTTTAGATGTTTTGGAGGGTTCTAAAATTTTGAAAGATGGCTATAATAATATGACCTAAACCATGAGTATATATTTTTCTGTGGATTGATTTAGGAGGGCATGTGAAGTACAATGTAGAGCCTATCATCTTATCAAAAACTAATGTTAAAATTTCATGAATAAAAAGTTATTCACAATTTGCTGAAAATGTATTGACATGACCATTCAAGATGTGTAATAATTACTTTATCACTAAATCGAAAGAGGAGATGCTGGCGGGCATCCCCTCAATCTAGGTTCATTGCTTAGGCATTGCGACCCTTTACATACGAAGCATCGCTTTCCTACTGGGTTTTGGAGCTATGCTTCTTTTTTTCTATGTAGTACAATGCTAGCACTACAATTTCTACATTTGAAATGCTATCAAATAGATTGGAAAAAAGTTCACATATCATAGGTATATTCTCCTTTCTAAAGAATTTCTTCTCCTTTCTAAAGGATTGTAAAATTCTCGCAAAAGTCGCAATACCCGCTCTCCACAATAAACCTAGCACTATTATAGCACCAGATATAAGATTTGTAAATAGACATTATCCACAGATTTATCAACAAAAAGCCCTACTCTGATGTTGATTATTAGAAAATCTTATATAGACTATGGGTTGCCCTGAAAAGCCGTGATTGTGAAGTATAGGATAGAGCCTACCATCTTGCCGAGGGCTAAGGTCATTATAAACCACTTCATCCCTGTTTTGAGAGATAGGCGGCGAGAGAGGATGGGCAACACATCTAAAGTTTCTGCTAGAGACATGGCCAGCGTGCCTATAAAGATGCCTACACAAAGGGCTAAGACTGCGATGGTGATGAGGTTAAAAGGCAAAAAGAAGTTAAAAACCATAGTGAGTGCACCAAAGATACCCCCTAGGATGAGGGCTGTTTCGTAAAGCATTATATGCCTTTGCGTTTTTGTTTTGCGGGCTATAACGGGCACAATGCCGATTGCGGCTAGAAAGGCAAAAACAGCCCCAGAGATAGCCGCACCGCTTGCAAGACCTAAGAAAATTGACAAAGCATAACCCATTAGCTTTTACTCTCCTCATCTTCTTTGCGGCTTATATGTTGGATTAGGGCATCTGCTGTGTCTTTTTCGTAAGTCTCCATCTCAACCTCTATTGGCGTTGGGTCTGATGTTATACGCTTTCTACCAAAGTGATTAAAGAAAACCATAATGCCCACAGCAAGGCCAATGGAGTATGAGATATTGATGAGCAGGGGCTTTTCCACCTCTTCATCAAAAAACATTTTGTGGTATTGCTTAAAAACCTCGCCCATTTGTGAATCTGTGTGAAATGTCATTATGGCGGTGGTAGAGCCTACAAAAAGCACAAGGCACACAAACAAAACCTTTAAAAAGCTAAAGGTCTTGCTAGGTTTTTTGGCGGGTGAGGTAAAGACAACCAATGTGTCGCTCTCGCCTACATTGCTTACTACAGCATTTGGCACTTGCTTTGTGATGGCCTCTATTATATCAAGCACAGATACAATATGCACATCATCTTTAGCAAGCTCTATGCCTTTTGTGCTTATGGGCAGCTTTATGCTTTCAATAACCTGCTTAAGGTGGTTTTCGGCAAAGACCTCTGCCACGTCTTTAATGGCTAGGGGCTGCCCTTTTTTTATTTTGGCCTTCTTTTTGGGCTTTAGATATACTTCCATGGGTTGCACCTCTCATCTTGTTTGAGATTAGACCTCCACGGGATTTAATTTCTGTGGAGGTCTATTTTATATGGAAGTAGTTTTGCCTCAAGGCTGGGCTGTATGCCTTTTAAAATTTGCCAATGGTTAAAAAGTGCGTCTCTACTTGTATAAGCATCTTAACGATATCCTCTTTAGGCAAGGCAAAATCTTGCTTTATCCAACGTATTATAATAGCTAGATAGCCCTGAACATGATAGCTTACTAGATATGACCATTTTTCGCTTGCTTCTTCATTTAAAAAATCGCATAAATGCTCCAAGCAAATCTCTTCAAGAAACTTGCTCATTTTGTGATAGAAGCTACGGCTTAGATTTTTCGTTAAAAATAGACGGCTCATTTTGGCATTGTCAAAAACATAATCTACAATAATTTTAGGCACTTCTTTGTATGTGTAGGATTCGTTTGTAATGATTTCGTTAATTTCATCAATTGCCGATTGCTCCATTTGAGAATACAAATCATAAACATCCTCATAATGGGTGTAAAAAGTAGCTCGATGTATATCTGCTTTGTCTGCCAGCTCTTGTATTGTTATGCTTTGCAGCTCCTTTTCCAGCATAAGCTCCGCTAGGGCTTCTTGAATTGCTTTTTTTGTTCTCTTAACACGCCTATCATCTTTTTTCAAAATAATCACCTCGTTGTGCGACACAATGTCGCTAATTCGTCGTGTTGTCAACAAATTTGTATAAATCTGAATATTGATTTACGACATTGTGTCGATTATACTACATATAGGCGGATAAGTCAAGGAAAAGAAGGGAAGAGTGGATGATTACGCTAATACCGTCATCCCGTGCTTGACACGGGATCTATGTATGATGGTATACAACCCCAACTAGGTCTGCCCTTCTCCGATTAGATCCCGTGTCAAGCACGGGATGACGAGTAGGGGCGGTGTGGGATGACGGGAGGAGTGCACGGAATGATGACAGGAAGGTTCAGGATGATAGCAGGGGGAGCGGGGGATGACAATAGGTTTGCGATCGCCCACCCAGAAGGAGTATTTTATGAATGAAAACACAAAACTAGGGCAAAAGCCCACAGCAAAATTTTTATTAAAATTCACCATACCGACAATACTTTCATATTTTTTAATGGGCGTTTTTGGCATGGTAGACCAAATCTTCGCATCACGCAATATGGGGGTTGAGGCTATGGCATCCGTCAGCCTTGTTTTACCCTTTCTCATGTCGCTTATTGCCTTTGGCTCTATGCTTGCTATGGGTGGGTGTGCTTTGGTTACAAAAAAGCTCGGCAAAAACAAACACCAAGAAGCAAGGCAAAACTTTAGCCTTTTGACCATTGTTGTAACAGTTATTGCCTTGGCAATAGCGGGGGTTACTTGGCTTTTAAGGGAAAGGGTGCTAACGGGGCTGCTTGGAGCAAATGAGGAAATATTAGGCGATGCCCTTTTGTATATGGAGCCTTTGATAATAGCTGGTACAGTGATAATAGTGGGGATTTTTTTAGTACAATATATGATAGCCAACGGCAAACCTGCCCTTGCGATGATCGCTACCGTCTCTGGTGCTGTGGTAAGCACAATTTTAAATATCATCTTTATAATCGTGCTTGAGATGGGCGTGCAGGGCTTGGCAATCGCAACGGGTGTGGGCTACAGCCTGCCTGCCGTTATATCCCTTGTATACTTTGCCTTTGCAAGAAAAGACTCGCTATATTTTGTTAAACCAAAATGGAGCATAAAGGTGATAGGGCGGGCAATGGCCAACGGCACAAGCGAGTTTATAACCATGATGATGATACCTGTAACAAAAATTGTAATGAACAACATTTTAATAAACATGGACGGCATTGGGGTGATGGGCGTTGCATCTGCTGGCATTGCTATGGGCTTGATGAATATTTTTGCTGCTTTGTTTATCGGGTTTTCGGCAGGCATGGCGCCTATTGTGGCCTTTAACAACGGCAGCAAGAGAGAAAACTTAAGGGTGCTTTATAAAAAAGGCTTGGCTATGGTGGGCGTTTTATCCATAGTCGCCCTACTTCTAACAACCTTGCTGGCGAGCCCTCTTGTAAGTATTTTTGAAACGAGGCTAATGGTTGGTTTTGATTTTGTAGCAGGAATGCCGATTTACTATGACATACACGCTATGACCACAAGGGGCTTGCGTATAATATCATCAGGTTTTTTGTTAATGGGCATAAACATTTTTGCCACACAATGGTTTACGGCTTTTAACGACGGCTTAGTGTCTGGCTTTATATCTCTAATGCAAACTGCCGTTTTCACCGTAACGCTTTTGCTAACCCTGCCAAGGGTGATGGATTTAAACGGCGTTTGGGCGGCGTTGCCCTTGGCTGAAGTTTTAACGGTCGCCTTGTCTATATTTTTTCTTGTTAAAATGGGGCGGAAGTATCATTATGCGAAGATGAGTGTTTGATGCAACCTTAAAAATAAAGTATATCATTTATCGTTGTCCTGAACCCTTGGCAAGGCTTGATTCAGGATCCCCTTCCTCCCTGAAAGCATCGGGAAGGAAGGGGATTGCGGATCAAGCCTCACCCGAAGAGCAGGGCTCGACCAAGGGTCCGCAATGACATTAGGTGTGTGCTTTGTCCACTCCCATATTGTTTTTGTGCTTGATTTTTTTGTGAGTTATGTTAGAATAGTTGTTGGTAGAAAATTAATCACAACAAAAACTCTGAAAGGGGATGACTTATTATGAAAAGCGGAACTGTTACTATCTCAACACGGAGGGTGATTTTAAAATAACTTTCCGTAACAATTTAAGGAGAGTGTTTATGGCAAAACCACAAAACATAGAAGTTAGAAAGTATATGGATTCAGATTTTGACGCATTTGCACATATGATGGGGGTATACATCATTGAAGATTTGAAAGATACCCTTATCGACAACCCACCTATTAGAATGTGTAAGGCGATAACGCAAAATGCGAAAGACAATATTATTTATATTGACCTTTTACACTTAGATGATGCCCCCATAGGCTTTATCATGTATCAGGTAGATAGCCCCGAAAGCAACTGGTGTGAAAAAGAGGGCTATGGCTTTATAAGGGAGATGTATATTCACAAAGACCATCGCAAACAAGGTTACGGTAAAGCCCTTGTTGCTCATGTTGAAGATAAACTAAAGAAACTATCTGTTCCCCATATCTATCTAACCTCGTCTAATGATGCTTTTTGGTTAAGCGTAGGATATGTAGATACTGGAGAGATTTGCGAGAGAAACAATAACAATATTTTAATCAAATAACCTTAGCTTTTGGCACAATGCCTCCCCTTGAAGTTTAAAGGGGAGGCATTATGGATTAGACCATTTGTCAAGACAGGCTAACGCAAAATAAAAATATTGTTTTTGTGCTTGATTTTTTTTGTGGGTTATGTTAGAATGATTATTCACAGAAAATTAATCTTTTTTCGAGTAAAAATCAAGGAGGTGCCATAGTGGCTGCAAGATGCGATATTTCAGGAAAAGGCCCGCAGGTTGGGCATAAAATAAGCATGACAAGAAGCAAGGTTTCTCGCCGCACAAAAAGAACATGGAAGCCAAACCTTAAAAAGGTAAGGGTTATGGATGCTAACGGATCTATCAAAACCATGAAAATATGTGTTAAAGAGCTTCGCAATTTAAAGAAATCTAAAGAATATTCAAGGGTAATCTAACCAATCTCGTCATTGCGGACTTGATCCGCAATCTAAGTGCCTCAGCTACAATAAAGGAGATTGCGGGTCAAGCCCGCAATGACAAAGGAGAGAGTGCTGAGATGAGGATTTTGACTGTTTTTGGCACAAGGCCAGAAGCCATAAAGATGGCACCGCTTGTGAAAGCCTTGCAAGCCTGCCCCTGGGCGGATTTGAAAGTATGCATCACAGCACAGCATAGAGATATGCTAGACGGCGTGCTTGAAACTTTTGGTATTGTGCCAGATTTTGACCTTGATATCATGACAGTCAACCAAACCCTTGCAGGCATCACCACAAAGGCATTAAATGGTCTTGTAGATGTGATGGCTGATTTTAAACCGAGCCTAGTGCTGGCTCATGGAGATACAACCACAACGATGGCGGCGTCTTTGGCGGCTTTTTATAGCGGTGCTAGCCTAGGTCATGTTGAGGCTGGTCTTCGTACATATGACAAGCACGCCCCCTTCCCTGAGGAGGTAAACAGGCGTATAGCAGGGGTTATAGCTGACATACACTTTGCCCCAACGGCTGCCGCAAAAGACAATTTGCTTGCAGAAAACACGCCAGAGGCAACGATTTTTGTAACAGGCAACACGGCTATAGACGCTATTGGTAGCTTTGTTAGGGATGACTACACCTTTAAAGAGGACGCTTTGAACAAGCTAGACCTCAAGGATAAAAAGGTCATAACCATGACGGCCCATAGGCGAGAAAATTATGGCGAGCCTTTAGAAAATATTTGCCATGCAGTTGTTAACATTGTTAGGGATTTTGATGATGTGTTGGTGGTTTATCCAGTGCATCCATCCCCCGTTGTTAAAGAAACTGCAGAGGGCATTTTAGGCGGCAAAAAGGGTATACATTTGATAAACCCTTTGGATATCGAAGATATGCACAACCTTATAGCCCGCTCATATATGGTGCTGACTGATAGCGGGGGACTGCAAGAAGAGGCTCCTCACCACAATGTGCCTGTTGTCGTTCTTCGTGAAACAACAGAAAGGCCAGAAGGCCTTGTGGCAGGCTGTTTGACCCTTGCAGGCAATGAAAGAGCAACAATATATGATGCTGTTTCAAAATTGTTGCAAGATAAAGAAACACATAGCAACATGTGCAATGCAAAAAACCCCTTTGGGGATGGGCTGGCAAGCCACCGCATTGTACAAGCAATAGAATATCACTTTGGCTTAACCAAGGTAAAACCGAAAGAGTTCCTATAGTCATAAGGCTAATCAAAAAGGGGTTAGAGGCAAAATGCTCTCAAACACAAGCAAGGCTATTATAATAGGTAATATAGTTTTTTCCGCTATAGGTGCTGTAGTGGGGTTTTTTCTTGTTCCTGAAGCATGGTATGGGGAGATAGGCGGCACAATCATCTCTGCCCAAATAGGCTTTTTAATAGGCCTTGTGCTAGGCACCGCCACATCTATCGGAAAAACAATTTTGATAGAAAAGGGCGTTAACGCCTATTTAAACATGGGGGATAAGTCAAGAGCTGCAAGTGCTATGAGAGCAGCTTATCTAGGCAGGTTTGCCTTGACGGCTGTTGTTTTAGTTCTTGTAGTTATTTTTCTTGGGGTTGGGGGTATTGTTGGTGCGGCTGTAGGCACTATAGCTAACACATTAGGCAGTGCTTTTGCTCGCATAATCGAGCCTCTCTTCAAGGGGAAGGAGGGAAAAGAGTAAGTGAATTTTGATAACATAGTTTATGGTCGCTATTATGTTGGCGACAGTAACTTTTTTTTCCAAATCAGCCAAACTACCATTGCTACATGGATTGTCGGGGGCGTTCTCATACTCCTTGCAATCATCGCACGTATTAAAATCAACAACTTTAAAGACGTGCCAGAAACTAGGTTTCAAAAGGTTATTGAATCTTTGGTGGAGTTTTTTAACAAATTTACCCAAGGCATTCTAACCAAAGAATATAGCTATTTTGGCGGTTGGTTTTTCGGGCTTTTTGCCTTTATTGCTTTCTCTAATATATTAGGTATTTTTGCACCATTAAGACCACCGACGGCTGACCTTGCCACAAACGTAGCCATGGCAACCACAACAGTTATTTTGATGTGGGTGGCAGGCATTAGACATAATGGTAAAGAGCACTTTTTGGACTACTTTAGACCAGTGCCATTATTCTTACCATTAAACCTTTTATCGGATTTCTCAAAGATAATATCTTTATCCGTGCGTCTTTTTGGTAATATTTTTAGCGGTATAGTTATTATGAGCATCATTTATATGCTTTTACCGTGGTGGGCTAGCATTGGCTTCCCTGGTGGATTGTCGCTATACTTTGACCTTTTTGTAGGTCTTTTACACGCATATGTATTTGTAATGCTTTCTATGAACTTTATCTACATGAAGACACCGCAGAAGTAAACGCTGCACCGTCATCCCGTGCTTGACACGGGATCTATGTATGATAGTGCATGCCCAACTAAGCCTCACCTTCTCCAATTAGATCCCGTGTCAAGCACGGGATGACGGTTTAAGGAGGTTCAGCATGACGGCAAAGAGGCTAATTTTGACACAGCCTCAATGGCACTCTAAAGCAACACCCAAATCTAGTTGTTTATTTTTTAAACATATAATTTCAATTTAATTTAAATTTTTAGGAGGTACATAATTATGTACGAACAAGCTGGTTCAGTTTCAAGTGGTTTATCTTCAATTCTAGTTGCATCTGCTACAGGTGCTGCAGTTGCATCTTTAGCTGGTATGGCTCCATCTTTCGTTCAAGGTCTTGCTGTTGGTAAAGCGGTGGAGGCTATCGGCCGTCAGCCAGAGGCTGCTGATTCTATCCGTGGTACACTTATCGTTGGTTCAGTTATAGCTGAGACTGGTGGTGTTTATGGCCTTTTAGTTGCTCTTCTTCTTATCTTCGTTAATCCTTTCGTGGATATGTACGTTGATGCAATGAGAGCTCTAGGGTTTGGACAATAAACCTCGTTAGGGTAATAAACCCTTGAAAGGAGGTTTTACTTTGACAGTCTTAAACGGAGATTACAACAGAATTTTAGGTTTTGATGCAGACTTCTTAATGGAGATTGCTATACAGTGGATTAACGTTATTTTTATAGTTTTTATTTTGTCTTGGCTTTTGCATAAGCCAGTTTCAAAATTTTTAAATGATAGAAACCAACGTATACAAAACGACATTGAAACCGCTGCTACAAACCTAGAAGAGGCAAACAAACAAAAAGCAACATACGAAACAAAGCTTGCAGGCATCGATGTAGAGCGTGAAGGCATTTTAGAAGATGCTAGAAAACTAGCTGCGGCTCGTGAAGCTGAAATTTTAGAAGCTGCACGTGCTGAAGCAAAGCTTTACGCAGAGCGTAGCCGCCTTGATATTCAAAGAGAGCGAGACAGTGCTCAAGATGAAATGAAAAGGCAAATTATCCAAGTGTCTGCCCTTATGGCAGAGCGTCTTTTGGATGAGGCTATATCTGATGCTGATAAAGAGCGAGTGCTCACTAAAGCTATTTCTGAACTGGGGGATGCCACATGGAAAATCTAGCTATTAGACGCTATGCTGTGGCATTGTTCGAGCTTGCAAAAGAGAAGGGTCAACCAGAGGTTTATAACCAAGCCGCTAAAGATATTTTAGAAATCTTAAAAGAGAATAAAGAATTTTTAGCGATTTTAAACCATGTTAGCATCTCTACCCAAGAAAAGATAGAGACCATGAAAGCTGTTTTTGCTGGAAAAATACCTGAAGATTTTTTAGGGGTTTTTGAGCTATTGTTTAAGCGAGGCCGTCAAAAAGATTTGACTAAGGTTTTATCTCGTTTTGAGCAGCTTTATAAAGAGCATATGGGCATTGTTGTTGCTACCATATACTCCCCTGTGGAGCTACCTTTAGAAAAGCAAGAAGAAATAGCCCAGATGTTGGGTAAAAGACTAGGCAAGACAATAGAGTTTGACAAAGTTATTGACAAGTCCCTTTTAGGCGGGTTTAGAGTTGAGGTTTGCGGGTTTACCTATGATGCAAGCTTGAAAGAGCAACTTAGCCAGCTTAAAAAAGAACTGTTAAGCAGTGCAAGGCATAAGGCTTTGCCTGAGTTAGATTAATTTTCGCTTTTGTTATTGCAGCGGCGTTTTGCTGTGTTGACAAGCGACAATGTGATTAATTTTTAAGGAGAACCATATATGAGTCTCAGACCTGAAGAAATTAGCTCGGTTATAAAAGAGCAAATAAAAGGATATTCGGCCCGTTTAGAAGTTTCTCAAACGGGTACTGTAATACAGGTCGGTGATGGTATTGCACGTGTTTTTGGATTGGCAAATGTTATGGCGGGCGAGCTTTTAGAGTTTGTAGAAGCAGGCGTTTTCGGCATGGCGTTAAACCTTGAAGAAGACAATGTGGGTGTTGTTTTAATGGGTAATGACGAAGGCATTAAAGAGGGCGATTTAGTACGCCTTACTGGCCGTGTTGTTGAAGTGCCTGCTGGCGACGCTATGATAGGGCGTGTTGTAAACGCTCTTGGCGAGCCAATTGATAATAAAGGACCTATCAATACGTCAAAATCCCGCCCTATGGAGCGTGTTGCTCCTGGCGTTATCGCTCGTGAAGAGGTTAACGTGCCTGTTCAAACTGGTATTAAGGCTATAGACTCTATGGTACCAATTGGGCGTGGTCAACGTGAGCTTATAATCGGCGACCGTCAAACAGGTAAAACAGCAATTTGTATCGACACCATCATCAACCAAAAAGGCCAAGATATGCTTTGTGTATATGTAGCTATCGGTCAAAAAGCATCAACTGTTGCTCGTGTTGTATCTAAGCTTGAAGAAACTGGAGCTTTAGACTATACCACAATCGTTGTTGCAAACGCATCAGAATCAGCTCCGCTTCAGTTTATGGCACCTTATACAGGTGTTGCTATTGCTGAAGAGTGGCTTGAAACTGGCAAAGATGTTTTGATTGTTTATGATGACTTATCAAAGCATGCGGTAGCTTACCGTGCCATGTCTCTTCTTCTTAAGAGGCCTCCAGGGCGTGAAGCTTACCCAGGTGATGTTTTCTACCTTCACTCTCGCCTTTTAGAGCGTGCGTGTCGTGTTAATAAAGACAATGGCGGCGGCTCTATCACAGCCCTTCCAATCATCGAGACGCAAGCGTCAGACGTTGCGGCTTATATACCAACAAACGTTATCTCTATCACCGACGGGCAAATATTCCTAGAGAGTGATATGTTTAACGCTGGCGTACGCCCTGCGGTAAACCCAGGTTTATCCGTTTCTCGTGTTGGTGGTGCTGCACAAACAAAAGCTATGAAAAAGATATCTGGCCCAATTCGTGTTGAGTTAGCCCAGTATCGTGAGCTTCAAGCTTTTGCTCAGTTTGGCTCTGACCTTGATAAAGACACTTTAGAGCGTCTAAACCACGGTACACGCATTGTTGAGATTTTAAAGCAAGCTCAATATAAGCCTATGGCTATGGAAGAGCAGGTTATTATCTTATTTGCGGTTACTCGTAAATTCTTAGCGGATGTTGCTATTGAAGACATTGCTGATTTTGAGAAGACTCTTTTAGAGTACTTCCACACTCAGCGTAAAGATGTTGTTGACGCCATCCGCACACAAAAAGACTTAACAAAAGAAATAGAGCAAGATTTAATAAACGCTATTGAAGATTTTAAGCGCATTACAGCCCTTAAAACCGAAAGCGAAGAAGTTGCGGCACAAGAATAGGAGGTTGATGCTTTATGGCTACAATGCGTGATATAAAAGGGCGTATACGCTCGGTTACAACCACGAAAAAAACCACAAAAGCCATGAACCTTGTATCTTCCGCCAAAATGGCGAGAGCAAGAGGCAGGCTTCATGCAGCCAACCCCTATTTCACCCTTACTCGCAAGGCTATTAGCGATATTTTAAACAGCGGGCCAGCTGGGCTTGCAAGTTTAACCGACAACCCCATCTTTGAAGACGAAACAAAAGTGGCTAAAAAATCCCTCATTGTTATAATATCTAACGATAGAGGCCTTTGTGGCGGCTATAATGCTAACATTAGCAAAATGGCAGCTGCCCTTGCTTTAGAGCTTTCTAACGAGGGCAAAGAGGTAAGCTTCTTTACAATCGGTAACAAAGGTAGGGAGTATTTTAAACGAGCAGGAGCCGTTATAATAGACGGCTATACAGGCATTTCTGAAGGGCCGTCTCTTGAAGACAGCAAAGAAATCACCCAAAAACTTATAAACCTATATTTAAGTGGTGAGTTTGATGAGGTGTATATTGCCTATACTCAATTTGTTTCAGCTATATCATATAACCCTAAAACTTTACGTTTACTCCCTTTAAACCCATCTGATTTTGTTGAAAGCGAAGGAGATGACAAGGCACAAGGGCATACTATAAAGTTTGAGCCAAGCCCTAAAGAGGTTTTGAGCTATATAATACCAAAATATTTAGGCACTGCGGTTTATGAAACCCTTATAACATCTGCAGCATCTGGGCAAGGGGCAACCATGACAGCCATGGATTCGGCAACTGAAAACGCCGAAAAAATCATTGGCAATTTGACATTGGTGTTAAATCGTGTACGTCAAGCTGCTATAACCCAAGAGATTGCAGAGATTGTTGGCGGTGCCAACGCATTGAAATAAGTAACCTTGTGTCTTAATTTCGTCATTGTAGATACTTATCTTCGTCATTGCGGGCTTGACCCGCAATCTCACGATACTGATTGTTTAAAGGGTAGCGATTTAAAGTAGGGAGATTGCGGGTCAAGCCCGCAATGACGGCATCAAGAACGCAATGACAGTAGAAAGACCAAGGTAGTGGAAGGAGATACTCTCTTGACTAATACATTAGGGGTAGGTAAAATTACCCAGATTATAGGAGCGGTTTTGGATATCAAGTTCCCTCTTGATGCCATACCAAACCTTTATAACGCAGTAGAAATTCAAAACGGAGACCAAGTGCTTGTAGCTGAAGTTGCACAGCACCTTGGCGACGGCGTTGTACGCTGTATCGCTATGTCTTCTACAGATGGCCTTAAACGTGATATGGAAGTTAAAGACACGGGCGATGCTATATCTGTGCCAGTTGGTGAGGCTACACTTGGGCGTATTTTTAACGTTTTAGGTGAGCCTATCGACGAGAAGCCAGCACCTGCTGATGCTAAAAGATGGAAAATCCACCGTGAGGCTCCATCCTTTGCTGACCAGGCAGCTGCTATTGAGATTTTAGAAACAGGCATTAAAGCTGTTGACCTTCTTTGCCCATATGCTAAAGGTGGTAAAATTGGACTTTTCGGCGGTGCTGGTGTTGGTAAAACGGTTCTTATCCAAGAGCTTATCCGCAATATCGCTACAGAGCACGGGGGATACTCGGTTTTTGCTGGCGTAGGTGAGCGTACTCGTGAGGGGAATGACCTTTACCACGAGATGGTGGGCACGGGCGTTATTAACAAAACAGCCCTATGCTTTGGCCAGATGAACGAGCCACCAGGGGCGAGAATGCGTATAGCCCTAACAGGTCTTACCATGGCGGAGTACTTCAGAGATGAGCAAGGGCAAGACGTTCTTCTCTTCGTTGATAATATTTTCCGTTTTGTACAGGCTGGTTCTGAGGTGTCGGCTTTATTAGGTCGTATGCCATCTGCCGTTGGTTATCAGCCAACACTTGCTACAGAAATGGGTATGCT